>CAMEBJ010000001.1 GCA_945912085.1 uncultured Bacteroidales bacterium
ATTATTTCCGCAATGCTGGCCGAAACACCGGCGGACAGATATGCTGCAATGAAGGCCCTCGGCACCTGGGTTTCAGGTTCTATGCTATACTCTCAGGGAACCATCGGCGGCATCAAGCCGGACGGCACCACCTTCCACCACGGAGGTCTCTATCCTGCCTATTCCGTCGGGGCATTCGCAGCCCTCGGAAACTGGTGCGATTTCACCTCAGGAACCGATTTCGTACCTGATGAGCCTGCAAGAAGATGCTTCAAGCACGCATTGCTCACTATGAGGAACTACTGCAACCTGACCGACTGGGGAGTGGGAATCTGCGGCCGTCACCCTTTCAACGGTTTCATCCCGAAGGCTGACATCGAGGCATACGGCCGTCTGGCTGTTCTCGGTGACCTCACCGGAAGCGGTCTGGAAGTGGATCCGGAACTGGGTGGAGCCTACCTCACTCTCGGAGGTGCTGACAAGAAGATCATCGCCACAATCCGCAAGGCAGGAATCTCCGCCTGTCCTGCCCCTGAAGGCTTCTTCGTCTACAATTACGGAGCCATCGGAATCCACCGCAGGGACAACTGGATGATTTCCCTGAAGGCTTTCAACTCCGATGTCTGGTCATCTGAAATATACACCAACGACAACCGTTTCGGCCGTTACCAGAGTTACGGAACCGCTCAGTACATCGGAGGCGGCAATCCGGTTTCCGCAAAGGCCAGCGGCTACAGCCAGGAAGGCTGGGACTGGAACAGGATGCCGGGAGCAACCACTGTTCACCTTCCTTTCGAACTTCTCGAAAGTCCTCAGCGCAACACCCTGATGGAGCGCAATGACAGCCGCTTCCCGGGAGTGTCCTCTCTTGAGGGACGCAACGGAGTGCTTGCCTTCACCTACAAAGAGCGCAAGCGCAAGAATTTCTGCGAAGGGGCAACGGCTACAAAGAGCGTGTTCTGTTTCGACAACAGGATTATATATATAGGTACGGGTATATCTAACAATGGCCGTCTTTGCGAATGCGACGGCACAATCTATCCGACCGAAACCACCCTCTACCAATATGCAATCGAGGACAAGGCCGCACAGGTGGATATCAATGCCGAGTATTTCGATGCTTTCCCGTTCTCCTGGTATCAGTCCGAGCACGAGAAGACTGTCATCACCGACCCTCAGGGCAATTTCTACATTCTGCCTGATGGCTATGGCCTGACAGTTCTCAAAAAACACCAGAGTTCTCCTTCCGACACGAAGAAAAAGACCGGGGAGGGAGACTTTATGACAGCCCTGATCAATCACGGGACGGCTCCTCAGGATGCTTCCTACGAGTATATGATGCTTGTCAGACCATCCAACAAGGAGGTTTCCAAATTCAGCAAATCCCTGCCTTACACCGTGATTAAGGCTGACAATGATGCTCACGTGGTGAACGACCACCTGAGCGGTACGACAGCCTATGTCTGCTACGGGCAGTTCCGCGGGGCTTCCTGCCGCGAGGCCTTCTCCAAGCTTCCGAAAGGAAAGGAGGCAAAGCCGTATCTGCCAGTTTCCTACATCGACAGGGAGACAATCGTGATGGAGCGCTCGCTTGACGGGATTACCACTGTAATGAGTGTCTGCACTCCGGATCTGGGAATCACCGAGAAAGGCTACACCACAATCCAGGCCAGTCAGCCGATTGTAAAGAAGGTGGTTCTTGCTGGTAAATATGCCCTTGCCGCTGACAATTCTCAGGTTGAGGTTACCTCCGAGGGGGAAGACACCGCTCTGACGGTAACCTGCCTGCACGGCCAGCCTGTGGAATTCAACCTTATTAAAAAATAACTAAACTATATGATATGAAGAGATTCTTGAAACTCTTTGCGTCCTTGTCTGCGCTTGTTCTGTCGGTTTTGTCAGTCAAAGCCCAGAATCAGAGCGTGACCGGACGCGTTGTTGACGAGACGGGGCAACCCCTGATTGCAGTCACTGTCTATCAGGACGGTAACACAACCAACGGTACCGTCACCGATGGAGATGGAAATTACACCATCAGCGTTCCTTCAAAGGCCACGCTGGTTTTCTCCTGCCTCGGTTTTGAGGAGGTCAGGCAGAATGTGGCTTCACGTGCAGTCATCAACGTGACGATGAAAGAGGAGAAACTTGCAATTGACGCCGCAGAAGTCGTCAGCATAGGTTATGGCTCCGTTACACGGCGTGACCTCACCGGTTCCGTCAGCAAGGTGGATATGGAAGACATAATGAAGACCCAGGTGACCAACTTCGACCAGGCTCTTGCCGGAAGGGTTGCCGGAGTGGTGGTTACCACTTCCGACGGTGCTCTCGGAGCTGAGGCTAACATCACTATCCGAGGAAACAACTCTTTGACACAGAGCAGTGCTCCTCTGTACATCATCGATGGATTCCCTTCTGAGAGTTCTATGGCGACAGCCCTGAACTCCGCCGACATAGAGTCAATCGACATTCTGAAGGATGCCTCTGCAACGGCCATCTACGGAGCCCGCGGAGCCAACGGTGTCATCGTGATTACCACCAAGCAGGGCGTCGAGGGCAAACCGAAGGTGAATTTCACGGCTTCCTGGAGCGGGAATATGGTTGCCAAAAAGGTGGATATGATGGATGCCTACGATTTCGTCTGCTTCCAGACCGACCAGTACAATGTCTCAGGTTCCACAAATATCTACCTCAAGGGAGAGGACGGAACGAACAATTTCTATTCACTGGAGGACTACCGCAATGTCGAGAGCATCGACTGGCAGGACCAGATTTACCGCAATGCCTTCGTGCAGAACTACAATGTCTCTCTTTCGGGAGGAAGCAAGACTGCCGGCAACAGGTACAATGTCAGTTTCTCCGCCACGGACCAAGACGGTGTCATCGTCAACTCCAATTTCCAGCGTTACCAGGGCAAGGTGAATTTCTCACAGAAACTCGGGAAAAAGGTTCAGTTCGACCTGATGGCGAACTACTCCAGGGCTGTCACCAACGGAGTTAACCCGACTTCACCGACTTCAAGTTCCTCTGCATCAGGATGGCTGATGTACTCCGTCTGGGGTTATCGCCCGACCAAACCGATTTCCCAGATGGGTACGGGATCACTTCTGGACGATCTGATTGACGAGGGTGTCAGTGACAGCAGCGACTACCGTTTCAACCCTGCCAAGACTGTGCGCAACGAGTACCGTAAGACCATCATAGATTATCTCCAGGCAAATGCATCCCTTACCTGGGACATCACTTCCGACCTCAAGCTGAAGGTCAGCGGAGGCTACAATATGTACAAGAGAAGGAGGGAGGAGTTCAACGGTACACAGACTTACACCGGTTACGAAGGTTCCACTTCCAGCAAGGGAATCAACGGTGCAATCTACTGGAATGACAAAACCACCTGGCTGAACGAGAACACCCTCACCTGGACGAAACACATCAAGAGAAACCATCACCTCCAGACTATGATCGGTTTCACGATGCAAGGCGAGACTTACGACTACAAGGGTACCCGTTCCGAGAAGATGTCGACCGATGAGCTGGGCATCAACGGAATGCACACCGGAAGCTACCAGAGTGTCACCCCTTGGCAGTACGACTGGAGGATGATGTCGGGACTGTTCCGTCTGAACTACAATTACAAGTACAAATACTACCTGACCGCATCTTTCCGTGCCGACGGTTCATCGAAATTCCCGACCCACAACAGATGGGGCTACTTCCCTTCAGCCGGTCTGTCCTGGAACTTCAACCGTGAGGACTGGCTCAAGAATGAGAAATGGCTCAGCAACGGAAAACTCAGGGCTTCCTGGGGTATGACAGGTAACAACCGTACCTCGACCCCTTACGACTACTATTACCAGATTTCTTCCATAAAGGGTTCCGCTAACTCCTACGACTATGTCTTCAACGGTCAGATTGTCTCCGGCTATTTCCCTTCAAATATGTCCAACGAGAAACTTAAATGGGAAACTACTGCGCAGTGGAACATCGGACTTGACGTGGGATTCTTCGACGGCAGGCTCAAGGCGACTGTGGACTGGTACCTGAAAGACACCTACGACCTGCTTCTCAACGCCACGATTCCGGCATCTTCCGGCTACACTTCCGCGATGATGAACATTGGCTCTATGCGCAACCGCGGATGGGAATTCACCATTGATGCGACCCCTGTAAAGACCCGCAAGTTCGAGTGGGACGTCAATGTCAACCTCGCAATCAACAGGAACATCGTGACGGGACTCAACGAGAACCAGTATTCTCTCTTCTCTGCAGTGAACTGGGAACAGAAGTTCAATTCCCAGTATCCTTACATCACCCAGGTCGGCAAGCCTTCCGGGATGATGTACGGTTTTATCTACGAAGGAACCTACAAACTGGATGAGTTCCAGAACGGTTCAACCCTCAAGGCCGGCATTCCGTACCTGACAAGCGTCGGCAGGGATGGCGTGAAGCCTGGTGACCCGAAGTACCGCGACCTGAATGAGGACGGAGTGATTGACGACAACGACCGCACTGTCATCGGTTGCGGCCAGCCTCTCGCAACGGGAGGTTTCAGCACTGCCTTCCGTTTCTACGGCTTCGACCTGAACCTGTTCTTCCAGTGGAGCTACGGCAATGACATCCTGAATGCCAACCGCTTGATGTTCGAGAACGGTACAACCTCCAGCCTTAACCAGTTCTCAAGCTACAGGGACAGATTCGATGCGCAGAGAAATCCTGACAGCGACATCCCGGCAGTTCAGGCAAACGGAATGTTCGTCTATTCTTCAAGGGTAATCGAAGATGGTTCCTACCTGAGGCTCAAGAACATATCCCTTGGCTACACCTTCCCGCGCTCCGTGCTCAGGAAGATGAAGTTCGACACCGTGAGGGTCTATCTCTCTGCCGACAATGTCTATACCTTCACCAAATATTCCGGACCGGACCCTGAGGTCTCAACGAGAAATTCAGTTCTGACCCCAGGCTTCGACTGGTCCGCCTATCCGCGTGCCTTTGGCATCACCGGAGGAGTTTCATTCACTTTCTAAAGATTACGGGATATGAAGAATATGAAATATATATCAACGGCTGCCGCCCTTGCGCTCCTTCTTTCCTCCTGCAGCTTCCTTGACGTGAAACCGGTCATTATCGAGGACACTCCTTATTCCTCGAAGACCGAGGTCCTCTACGGTCTGGCAGGCTGCTACGGAGTGATCAACAATGAGGAATTTTACGGCAACTACTATTCTCTGATGCTTTCGGGATGCGATGACCTGTGCTATTTCAACAGGACATCCACTTCCAACTTCTCGATGTGGTACAGGCACGATGCAAGCTCCGCCGAGATTTATGCCGCCTGGACAGAAATATATTCGGGAATCAAGAATGCCAATGCCTTTATGACCAAGGTTGAGAATTCGGAATATGACCCGGACCACATCTGCTACAACGAGGCCCGTTTCCTTCGTGCCTACTATCATTTCATCCTGGCCCAGACCTGGGGAAATGTCCCGTTGAAATTGAAGGAGGACCGCTCAGCCGAGAATCTTTCAGTTGCAGCAACCCCTCAGTACGACGTCCTGAAATGGTGTATCTCCGAGATGGACGAGTGCCTTGCCCTTGCATCTGAATCGCTGGAGAACACCCCTTCAAGGGTGAGCCGCACAACTATGCAGGGAATCCTTGCCCGTGTCTGCCTCTTTACTGCCGGAGCAACGGTTGACAGGAACGACGGTGTGTCAGAGAAGGATTATTACAAGAAGGCAATGGACTATGCCAAGGCTGTGATTGACAGCGGGAAGCATCGTCTGAATCCGAGCTATTCCCAGGTATTCATCAATATGATTTCCGACCTTTACGACACCGACTATCGCGAGTCGATGTGGGAGGCTGACTTTGTGGGCAACCAGTCTAGTGCCGACAACTGGAGCAACGGACGAATCGGTGATGAAATCGGCCTTCAGAACACGGCCTCGACTGACTTTATGCTTTTCAAGAGCAATTACTCCTACGGCCGTTACAACGGTTCGCTGAAACTTTGGGATATGTACCTGAATCAGGACAGAACCACCGGGGAAAAAGGTGACCTCAAGGATGCGAGGGCTGAGTGGAACCTTCCGCCGTACAACTACAAGGGCAATGCGAAATATCCTCCTTACGGAGAGACCGAAGGAACCTGTGCGGCTGGAATTGACCGTGCTCCTTATGTTTACCGCAATGTTTCCACAACGAAAGATCCGACGACGGCCGGAGGCTCACGCAATTGTGGAAAATACCGCCGCGAAGTTCAGTATGAGGGTCATCAGGACTCCAAACGTCTGCGTACACAGATCAATTACCCGATTCTACGCTATTCCGATGTGCTTCTGATGTATGCCGAGGCATACAACGAGTACTATCAGGCTCCTTCGCAGGAGGCTTACGACTATGTTGCGGAAGTCCGTACCAGGGCAGGAGTCTCTACAAATCCCTTCAGCGACTATTCCGACTATGCTTCCTTCAGGGATTTCGTAAGGAACGAGAGAGGAAGGGAACTCTGCTTCGAGTCTCTCCGCAAATATGACCTCATCCGCTGGGGAATTTTCGTTCAGGAAATGCACAATTACTCCGAATGGACTTCCGACGAGAGATGGTCCTACGACACTTCAACTTCCAATCTTGCGTCCACTACCGGTGCCGCGGTACAGGAAAAGCACATTGTAATGCCTCTGCCTTCAATCGAACTGGGTGTCAACACCCTTTTGAAGCAACACCCCCTCTGGTAGAATTTCCGAACCGTAAAACAGATGAATATGATGAAAAAATACATTGCATATATGATTCTCCCGACGCTGGTTCTGTCCTCGTGCAGCCAGAAGATCGTCTTTGATGTGGACTACAATGTCACATTGAATCCGGAGAACACCTATTTTGCCGGAGAGCCGGTAAAGTTCGACATTACGGGAAATGTTGACAACCTGATGATGTACACCGGCGAGATTGGGTCTGAGTACCGCTACAAGGACCGCTATGAGGTGGCTGTGGAGGATGTCAAGTCCGCAGAACTTACTCTTTCAATTAAAGGCAATTACGGAAGTTCCATCGGAGGTATGACTGTCTATCTCTCCGAAACTTTCGAGGGACTTGACGGTTCCGATGCTGAAAAGGACAGGGAATATATCAACTCCCTGACGACTCAGATGGATGATCAGGAGAACATCCCAGGCTGGGAAAAGGTTCCGTACGTCGAGACAAAGCAGGATGATGGAAAGTTTGTGAATGTCACCGTGGACATCTCAAAATATGTCGGGCACTTTGCCATAGCCTTCCACTGGCATCCGTCAATTTACACGACTTCAGGAGGCGAATCTAGTGCAAGAAGGACCTACCGCGTCAATGGAGAAATGGACATAGACCTCGGCACCGGCACTCCTCAGTCATTGACTCTCAAGGATTTCGGTTACACGAACTTTATGTTCGGGAGCTGGTATGAGAGCCCTTACGAGCACGACAAGAAGGATGACAAGGGAACTTTCAACAGTCAGGTAAGGTACAATGACAATTCAGGTATGATTACTTTCATTGGAGAAAGCAGTACAGTCCATCCTGATGAACCAATCAATGCCTGGGTGTTCTCTAATCCGGTTTCCCTCAATTCTGTTTCAAATGACAAACCTCTGGTGGTCAAGGATATGCAGAACTATATCTCCTCCTACGAGTACACCTGGAACGAACCTGGAACCTACACCGTGACCTTCGTCGGAATGAATGCCAACTATGCCGGCGCTTCAAAGGAAGTTCACGAGTTCAAGATCACCATCCTTGAAAAAGTCAAGTAAAAAACTGGCCGGGAATCACCCGGCCGTTTTTTATCCCGACAATGCTAAGCGTGTGGAAAAATCTGCTATCGGAGCAGTCGTACGACTGCTCCGATTTTTTTCTTCCCGTCCCAGAGCCAGACCATATCTCCGTCAATTTTGGAGACGGTAAAATTGCACAATTTCTCGAGAATGTCATTGTCCGTGGTGTAGGTCAGCAATGCTTCAATCGTCTGTCCCTGCTCCTTTGGGACATCCACGCACTTTACTACAAAGAAATTAGAGAACCTGTCGTCGGAAACCCTAAACTGTACTTCTTCGTCGTTGTAGCCAATCTGGTGTGTTCCCTCCTTGTAGGTCATTACCTGCTGACCGTTGATTGTAAGAGAAACTCCGTCGGATGAGTTTATGAACTCCTCGGGTGTCATGCCCTGGGGAAAACAGCCTGAAAGGAAGAAGATAGAGAGAGCCAGACTTGTGAATATACCGTAATTTTTCATTGCATTCCTATTTAACGAAACATTTTCTTTCGATGATGTCTTTTGCACCACCTTTGTAATTTACGATGGCGGTGAGGGTCCCGCTCCCGGTCAGTGGGAAGTAACAGTCGTCGCCGACGGAAATTTCTTCGCCGTCAAAAGTCCAGCTGACACTCGCCTCAGAGGAGACATTGAATAGTTTGAGTGGCAGTTTACTTCCTTTCGGGAAACTGCCGTCCGGGTTCATCTTGACTGAGGATAAGTAGATGTATGGATAGGCGTAATCCTTGGCGAGGGATGCTGTAGTAAATGTAAGTGACTGACTGGCTGTTGATTCATCTGACAGTCTGACTGTCACCGTGTATTTGGTGGCTGGGGTGAGTCCTGTCAGAGTGATGGCATATTTGCCTGCTTTGTAGGGTTTCACCTTCATGTTCTCATCCTTTCCCGTGCCTTTCAGGGTCAGGACTGATTCTGAGGAATCATCGGACGAATCCCAGGCAATGATTGCCTCGGTCTGGAAGGTGTCTGCAGTCATATTCGTCGCGTTTTCTCCTGCTATTGCCGTGAATCGGACATTGCTTCCGTCCAGCGTTATGTCCGTGATTTCAAATCCGGTTTCACTTCCGTCCCAGGATGACAGGACCGCTTTCGGAATGGATGTGCTGCCGCCAGGGTAATACAGCCCGCTCAGATCCTTTATCTGTGCGATATAGTGGTTCATGTTGAGCAATTTGTCCGCACGCCCGTCCGCCTCGACCAGATCAGCGCACTGGTGTTCGGGAACGGTATTCACCTCGTTGTGGTTTTCCCATCTGTCATAGGGAGTGGTGCTTGTCTTGTAAACCTCTGAATAGTAGCTTCTGCTTTTGGATTTGTCGATGTGGTAGAGCAGGAGCCCTCTGCATTTGTTGAAATTGCTGGAAGACCGTTCATTTATGTATTTGTCCCATCCGCTGTTGCCTCGGCATTCAAGGAGGAAGTACTCGTCGGGGTCGTCCGTGTCGATTCTGAAGAACCTGCCGTTAATGTGTACCGGTTCGAGAGTGTGCTCTCCTGCAGTCAGGATTTCAGGCTCCGACATCCCGAGATACTCTCTTTCCACACAGTTGTAGTAGGGTGGTGTGTTGCAGTTGTTGTTCTGGTTTCCTCCGTCCATCAGGGCGGTGAATGTCCAAAGGCCGGCTGCCATTGAAATGTAGGGGTCATCATCCGTTGCAAGGCTTCCGCCGTAGTCGGTGTCGTAGAAATCCGGAAGGCCGAAAGTGTGGCTGTACTCGTGGCAGAAGGTACCGATGCCGGCCATTTGTTTCTTTGTTTCTGAAATCCAGGTAAGTTCCGATGTGCAGGCATAGCTGTCAATCAGTTTTCCGTTGTATCTGGCAGTGATTTCCGCCCCGCTGTAGAGGTACCAGGCATGGGACCAGATGCATTCCTCATCGGAGTAGGAATCTGCCTCGTCCTCTCCGGCGAAGAACACGAAGACATTGTCCACAAAGTCGTCATTGTCATTGTCGTAGAGAGAAAAATCGACACCGCTTTCGTAGGCGAGTCTGCAGGCCTCCGAGATCATTTCCTCAGGATGCTCGTCGCGGCCTTTGACGTCGTTGCCTCCGTAGTAGCTTCTTTTATTCGAAAGGCGCAGCGGTCCGGCCACATCGAAGTCAAATTCGAAGAAACCCTTGAACTGGTCGTTGAAGTAATCCAGTGCGCTTCCTGTCGCCCCGTTCTTGGAATAGCCTTTTTGGGTGAGCAAATTCTGGAATGCCTGAAGATTGTTCTCGCTCTGGAAATACACATCCGAGTACTCCACGAGCAGCACGATGGCGTGCTTTTTCACTGGCTCGGAAGCCTTGGTCCCAGGGACGATTCCCCGCGCTTTCATTATCCTTTTCAGGAGCGGTTCCCCCTCGTTCTTCCTGATCTCAGCCAGCAGGTTGCGTCTTTCAGATGCTTTCTCCCTGATTTGCGAAACCGGAATAAGGAGACTTGCCGCGAGCACATCCGAAGGAGCCGGTTTCCCGACATGTACTCCGCTGCTGTACTTCCTGCCCTGTGCGTCGAAATATGCGTAGCAGTACCATCCGTCCTCTTCCTGTATTATGGCGTGACCTTCCCTCGTCTTCCTGAAATGTCCGAACTCATCACCTGTCTGCACAGCTTCAAACTTACTCCCGTCAGGTTGCGAGAGGGTGAAAACCCCTCTTTTCGCTGGTATTGCGTATGCCGTAACGGCATAAAAGGATATCAAAAGGGAAAAAAATACCGGTTTTATTTTCATAATTACTATATTTGCGACCCGAAACCGCAAGGATAAGAATTATTGATGAGACGAACAATATTTTTGACCACTTTCTTTTATTGTGTTCTGAATCTGCCGGTGAATGCCCAGCAGAGTGTCGTGGACAAAATCAATGAATATGGAAAACTTGACAGATGGTCTGTCCGTGAAGTCCGGGAATCAGATATTCTCGGGGGCAAGACCAAGTATCTGTACGAATTCTACGGCAACGGCGACACCCTTGTTTCACGCGAGCCATTGGTCAAGCCGGATGATTACCTCTGGCGTACCAACAATGTGCTGGCCTGTGTGGCCGGAATCTACAAGACCAACACCACCGTGTTCCCTGAGAGGAGGGGAGATGGCTGGTGCGCGAGAATCGAAACCCACATTGAGGATGTGGAGGCTCTCGGAATAAACCTGCACGTGGTCTGTCAGGGAGCATTCCTGCTCGGAGACCTCATAGAACCCATCAAATCCACGAAGGACCCGATGACCAAGGTCGTTTACGGCATTCCTTTCTCGGGATTCCCGAAGGCTCTGGTCTTTGACTACAAGGCCGAGGTCGGACACGCGGTTGTACGGGGAACGGGTTTCTCCAAGATCAAGACACTGGACCGTCTCGACTATCCTGAGGCAGTGATCCTTCTGCAGAAACGCTGGGAGGATGAGGACGGAACCCTTCACGCCTTACGTGTCGGGACCGGCCAGGAGCGCTTCATCAGGAATGTCTCTAAGTGGGAGAACGGTCACAGGATAGAGGTAAAGTATGGAGACATCACCTCTGACCCGAGTTACAAAAGTTACATGAAGCTTGAAACCGATCCGGACCGTGCCTATCATGCATTCAACTGCAAGGGCAGGAACGTTCCGGTCATCGAGGAAGGATGGGCTCCTGTCGGAACCGAACCGAACTATCTGATAGTGAAATTCCTTGCCAGTTGTGACGAGGCTTTCCACGGCGGTGTCGGCAATATCCTGTGGATTGACAACATCCGTCTGGAGATGTAATCCCGACGGTTGGGTGATTCCGACGGTTGGGTGTGAGGCATTTTCTCAGGGTTCCTGAATGACTACTCCCTTCCAGGAAGCCGGTACAGGTGCTTCGATGGTCATTTCCTCTTTCCTGACCGGATGGGTGAAGACGATCCTTCTGGAATGCAGGCTGATTCCTCCGTCGGGGTTGGAGCGCGGAGCACCGTATTTCAAGTCACCTTTGATGGGGCAGCCTATGCCCGAGAGTTGGCAGCGGATTTGATGGTGACGGCCTGTCAGAAGTTTCACCTCCACAAGAAAATATCTTTCTGTTTTCCCGATGAGACTGTATTCGAGACGGGCCAGTTTGGCGTCCTGACGGTTCGACCCCGGGCGGCAGATGAATGTCTTGTTCTGTTTCTCAACCCTGTAGAGTCTGTCCTCGAGAAGGGCCTGTGCCGGCCTTGGCTCGTTGCAGACCAGAGCCCAGTAGAATTTGCGGACCCCTCCCTCCCGGAACATTGCGTTCATCCTTTCAAGCGCCTTGGATGTCTTGGCGAAGATTGTCGCCCCGCTCACCGGCCGGTCCAGCCTGTGGGTCACTCCGAGAAACACTTTCCCCGGCTTGCCGTCCCTCAGGGCGATGAAGGCCTTGAGGGTGTCGCACAGACATTCATCCCCGGTTTTGTCTCCCTGTACGATTTCCCCCGGCCTCTTGTTGAAAATCAGCAGGTGGTTGTCCTCGTAGAGGATACGCGAGGCAATGTCCTCGTATTCAGGTTTTTGCATTTCCCGATATTCCATATTCCGTAAAGAAAAATATTCCGCCTGCGGCGGATCAGCCGCGAAGATAGCAATAATATGGAATATATGTCCCCGGAATAGTGCATATGACATAAATCTGCCAGACTTTCTGACATTTTGTCATATCTGCCACGGCCCGACACCCTTGGCACAGGATTAGATATATGTCCGTCGGTCGCGAAAAACAACAGCGGCCGGTAAATATTGAAAATATAAAAAGGAGAAAAATATTATGGGAAAAATTATTGGAATCGACTTGGGAACCACGAACTCTTGCGTGGCGGTAATGGAAGGCAACGAGCCTGCAGTCATCATCAACAATGAAGGACAGCGCACAACCCCTTCGGTAGTGGCTTTCACCGAGGGCGGCGAGAGGAAAATCGGTAATCCTGCAAAGCGTCAGGCAATTACCAATCCTCACAAGACCGTGTTCTCAATCAAGAGATTTATGGGTGAGACCTACGATCAGGTCGGAAAGGAAATCGAGAGGGTGCCTTACAAGGTGGTAAAAGGCGACAACAACACTCCGCGTGTTGACATCGACGGCCGTCTTTACACTCCGCAGGAGATTTCAGCGATGATCCTCCAGAAGATGAAGAAAACTGCTGAAGACTATCTTGGTCAGGAAGTTACGGAGGCTGTCATCACAGTTCCGGCTTACTTCTCAGACTCTCAGCGTCAGGCAACCAAGGAGGCAGGAAAGATTGCCGGCCTGGATGTGAAGAGAATCATCAACGAGCCGACTGCCGCAGCGCTTGCCTACGGTCTTGACAAGACTGACAAGAGTATGAAGATTGCTGTCTATGACCTTGGTGGCGGTACATTCGATATTTCCATCCTTGAGCTCGGTGACGGTGTGTTCGAGGTGCTTTCAACCAACGGTGACACTCACCTCGGAGGTGACGACTTCGACCAGGTCATCATCGACTGGCTTGCTTCCGAGTTTGCTTCGGAGAATGGCGGAATCGACCTCAAGAAAGATCCTATGGCACTTCAGAGACTGAAAGAGGCTGCCGAGAAGGCCAAAATCGAGTTGTCAAACCAGACTTCAACAGAGATCAACCTTCCTTACATTATGCCTGTTGACGGTGTTCCGAAACACCTTGTCAAGACCCTGACCAGGGCAAAGTTCGAGCAGCTTGCCGACAACCTCATCCAGAGGACGATTGAACCTTGCCGCAAGGCTTTGTCAGACGCAGGCATCAGTGCTTCCGATGTTGACGAGGTTCTGCTCGTGGGCGGTTCAACCCGTATCCCTGCAATCCAGGCAATTGTCGAGAAATTCTTCGGAAAGGCTCCGAACAAGAGCGTGAACCCGGATGAGGTAGTGGCAGTGGGTGCTGCAATCCAGGGCGGTGTGCTTGCCGGTGACGTTAAGGACGTGCTCCTTCTGGATGTCACTCCGCTTTCACTCGGTATCGAGACCCTCGGCGGCGTGATGACAAAGCTCATCGAGTCCAACACCACCATCCCTACCCGCAAGTCCGAGGTCTTCTCAACGGCCGCTGACAACCAGCCTTCAGTCGAGATTCACGTCCTCCAGGGTGAAAGACCTATGGCAAAGGACAACAAGACCATCGGAAACTTCCATCTTGACGGAATTGCTCCGGCTCCAAGGGGAATCCCTCAGATTGAGGTTACTTTCGACATCGATGCCAACGGTATCCTGAACGTGTCCGCAAAGGACAAGGCCACCGGCAAGGAGCAGAAGATCCGCATCGAGGCTTCTTCAGGACTCAGCGATGACGAGATCAAGAGGATGAGGGATGAGGCAAAGGCCAATGAAGCAGCCGACAAGGCAGCCCGCGAGAGAGTTGACAAGATCAATGGCGCAGATGCCCTCTGCTTCCAGAGCGAGAAGAACCTCAAGGACTACGGTGACAAGATTCCTGCCGACAAGAGGGATGCAATTCAGAATGCCCTCAACAGCTTGAAGGAGGCAGTCAAGGCTCAGAACATCTCTGACATTGACACTTACACCGAGCAGCTCAACAACGCATGGCACGCTGCTTCAGAGGATATGGCAAAAGCTGCCCAGGGTGGACAGGCAGGCCCTCAGGGACCTTTCAACGCCAATCCTTCAAATGGCCCTCAGGCAGGTCCTGACGACCAGGGCCCGGATGAGCAGTAACTTAGTCTGACACAATCCGAAATATGAAAAGTGACTGGAGCCAACTGACTTCAGTCACTTTTTTTGTTGTCATCTATGAATAATCTTTCCGGTACATATTGCTGTTCTCGAAAATCTTATCCATATCTGAAGCAGGTTATTTTTTCATATTCCTAAAAAACATCTGAAACACAAAGTATTTTTCTTTGTGTTTCTGTTTATTTTAAGATTGGAGCATCAGGGATTGGGTCAAAAAAATCAAAAATCGACTGGCATATTGACTGTGTCAGTCGTCAATTTAGTGTATAGACCGAATACACAACAATTTTTGATGTTAACCACAAATACACTATTAGTTATGAAGAAATCATTGCTACTGATTCTTGGGGTTGCAGCTATGCTTCTGGTCGTCAGTTGCCAGAAGACAAGGACTTCAACCCCTGTGCAGAGCGTTTCTGTCAGGACGGATGTCAGCAAAATAGTTTACCCTGCATCCGGTGACACAGACGCTCTGACATTGGATGCTACAGCTGACTGGACTGCCGTTTCCCAGTCGGAATGGCTGACCGTCTCACCCGAAGGGGTTCCCGCGGGGTGTGTGAGGTCATTGTCACGATTGCCGCTAACAGCGGAGAGCCCCGGACAGGGTATCTGATGTTCACCAGCGGGAAGCACGTGGAAAAAATTGAAATCAATCAAGCAGGAAACTAAAAAGGAATGCGCAGGATTTGGGATTCATACGATGATGCTCCTTTTACGGATGTCGACCTTCAGGGACTGAAACGCCTGAAGAAAACTGTTTCGGAAGACAGGGCCGGGAGGGTTTCTCGCACGTTTTGGCCATATGCGATTGCGTGCGGCCTTTCTGCAGTGATGTTTGCAGCAGGCTACCTGCTCTCTTCCCGTGATCAGGAAATGGTCAGGGAAGTGTCTTTCATCACGGCCGAGGGGTCTTTTGGCGATCATCTGCTTCCGGACGGTTCGAGGGTGAGACTCAACTCGGACAGCAAACTCACTTACGTCAATGATCTTTCCGGAAATGTCAGGAAGGTCAGGCTGGAAGGAGAGGGCTATTTCGAGGTGAGCAAGGATGTTGAAAGGCCTTTTGTGGTCCAGCTGGGCAACATTGATGTCCAGGTGCTTGGAACCTCCTTTGATGCCTGCAGCTATCCGGGGTCTGCTGAAGACCGTGTCATACTTAAGAGCGGTTCGGTACGCTTGACTGATCACAACGGGGACTCTCCTCTGATGATGCAGCCGGGAGATATGGTGGTTTACAACCGCTATGAAGGTGATTTCTGTAAAACCAGAGTCAATGCCCGGGACATCTGCAGATGGTACGAAACCCGTTTGGAGTTCAATGCGTCCAGACTGGGTGATGTCCTGTTCAACATCGGTGACAGGTATCGCGTGAACATCGAGTTCAAGTCCAAATGCTCGCTTGACAGCCGGTTGTCAATGACAATCGAGAGGGAACCTCTCGAACAGGTTCTGGGGACATTGTCGTCCCTGTTCCCGATAAGGTACGAAAGATTGTCGGATGACCGCATCATAATCACTGATAAAAACAAGAAATAATGAAACATTATGTTACAACCCTGTTAGCCTGCCTGTTCGCGGCTTTCCTTGTGCTGCAGGCAGGGGAAACAACGGCACTGGCCCAGTCGGAGAAGGTCAGCGTCAATGCCAGAAATGTTTCTGTGAAAGAAGTTCTCAAAATGATTGAGAATCAGAGCGGATACACATTCGCTTTCGTGGATTCTGACATAGAGGCCGAAAGAAAGGTCAGCCTCAATGCGGAATCCAGAAGCATTTCTTCTATACTTGCCGAATTGCTGCCTGGTGTCAAGGTGGAGGTTAGCGGCAAACGTATTGTCCTGACAAAGGCTCCGGTGGCACAGCAGCCCCGTCCTTCTTCAAATGTTCTGCTCAAGGGTGTCATCCGGGATGAAAAGGGTGAAACGCTTGTGAATGCCGCGGTACAGGTCAAGGGCACATCGAAGGGGGTCATATCTGACCTCGACGGAAATTTCAGCATTGAAGTCAAGACAGGCGATGTCCTTGTTTTCTCTTCGCTGGGCTACGGAACCCGTGAAATAGCCTTTACCGGACAGGAATCCCTGGACGTAGTGCTCAGGGAAGACACCACAATGCTGGATGATGTGGTGGTAGTCGGATACGGCGTTCAGAACAAGCGCGACGTGACCACCTCCATAGTGTCAATCAAGGCCGACCAGCTGACGGCGGCTCCTACTGCGGATTTCCGTGAGGCAATGGCTGCCAGAATGCCCGGAGTGCAGGTTACCCAGCTGGGTGGTCAGCCGGACGGCAACGTGAACATCCGTGTCAGGGGAATCCAGTCCGCCACATCCGGCAACGACCCTCTTTACGTCATTGACGGTGTCCCTTGCGACCAGCGCGCTTTCGCTAACCTCGATGCTTCCGACATAGAGAGCCTTGAGGTCCTGAAAGACGCATCAGCCTCTGCAATCTACGGTTCCCGCGGTTCCTGCGGTGTAATCCTCATCACGACCAAGAGAGGTTCAAGCGAAACCCCGGTTGTCACCTACGACGGCACATTCTCCGTTTCGAATGTCAACAAGAAAATCGAAATGCTCGATGCCTATGAGTTTGCACAAATGTACAAGGAGTCCCGTGACGGTTCATATATCTACAGTGTTCCTTCCGGTTCAATAGGCGATGCCGATGCCGGCCGTCCGAACACCTACAACCGTACCGACCCAATGGCCTACATCTATCTGGCCGACGAGACCGGGACCCTCACCAACACCGACTGGCAGGATGCAATATTCAGGACTGCCCTGAGCACCAAGCACGCCGTGTCCGTTTCCGCCAGGACGAAGAACTACAATTACTATGTTGGCGGAAACTACCTCTACCGAGAGGGTACCATCATCAACTCCGATTTTGTCCGTTACGGACTTCGTGCGAACCTGGACGGGAAGAAGGGCCGACTGTCCTACGGATTCAGCCTTTCACCTTCCTTCTCGAAGACAAATTATGTCAGCTCTGACTCCCAGTACGGCAGTGACGGTGTGATTGCCTCGGCTTTGATGGCTCCTCCGGTGTTTCCTGTCTACAACTCCGACGGGTCTTACAACTGGGATATGAACGGATATTTCCGTCGCAGGACCTGGGACACTCAGGTCAATGAGGTGCTCAACCCTGTGGCTCTGGCAAGGGAAATCACTGACGTGAGAGAAAAAATCAACGTGGTGGGCAACGGTTATGTGGGAATCCGTTTCATCGAGGGTCTGGAGTACAAGCTCACCCTCGGAATGGACTTCTACCAGTACAACCGCAACTACTACAGGCCTTCATACCTTCCTTTACGGGGCAACAAGTACCTGACCTGGAATGATGAACTGGGAACCTACGATGCCGTTCTCTCCACGCCTTTGGCAAGGACTTGGTCAAACACCTATTTCCACTGGAGTCTTTCCAACCAGATCTCCTTCAACCGCAAGTTCGGAGACCACAGCGTCAGTGCAGTGGCCGTGTACGAGGCTGAAAAGCAGCAGGTGAAGTCCTCCCAGATTTACGCCGAAGGAGTTCCGGGTGATGACAAGATCCGCACCACAAAAGGCAAGACCATCATTCCGGATGAAACCTACAACAACAGCTACGCCTACACTTTCGCATCCTGGCTCGTCAGGGCCCAGTATTCCTACAAGGGCCGCTATATGGTTTCAGCTTCAATCAGGGGTGATGCCTCCTCTCGCTTTGGCCCGAACAACCGCTGGGGATATTTCCCGGCAGCCTCAATCGGATGGCGAATCAGCGATGAGCCTTGGTTCAAGGCCCGCTCCGTGGATGATATGAAAATCAGGGCTTCGGTGGGCCAGACCGGTAATGCGCAGATTGGCAATTCTGAATATCTCGCACTTTACGGCACGGCAAACAATGTGGTCGTCGGGTCTGGCCTGACCAATCAGGTCTATCCGAGCCAGATTGCAAACAATGACCTTGGCTGGGAGAAAAACACACAGTACAACGTGGGTGTGGATCTGTCAATGCTCAAGGGCTATCTGGGCCTGAATGTGGATGCTTATTATTCAAGGACTACGAATATGCTCTTCGACGTTCCCGTTTCTTCGGTGTCGGGTCTCACCTCATCGAATGTCAACATCGGGTCGATGGAGAACAAGGGTGTGGAAATCAGCCTGAGTTCACGTCACCAGTTCGGTGACTTCAGCTACGAAGTGGGGGCGAACTGGTCTCTTAACCGGAACAAGGTCCTCAGTCTCGGAGAGGACGATGCTCCGATCATCAAGGAGTCCGATTATGCCGGTGCATATTACATCACAAAGGTCGGTGAACCGGTAGGATGCTATTACCTTATGGTTCAGGACGGAATATTTCACAATAGGGATGAACTTGAGGCTTACCCTCATTTCAACGAGACCATGGTCGGAGACTTCCGCTTTGTGGACGTGGATGGAGACGGAGTGCTGGAGAAAGACGAAGACAGGGCCATTGTCGGAAACTATATGCCTGATTTCTACTATGGTTTCAATATTTCACTCGGCTGGAAAGGCATCGACCTCAGCGCCAGTTTCCAGGGCGTTTACGGCAATGAAATCCTCAATCTGGAGCGTCGCTATCTCTGCAATATGGAGGCATCATCGAATATGATGAAAGAGTCTCTGAACCGTTTCCCTTACGGTGAGCTCAACCGTGCGACCAGAAAGTCTTCCGGAAACAACGGTGCCGCCACCTCCACCTTCCATCTTGAGGATGGTTCTTACCTGCGTCTGCAGAACCTCTCGCTCGGGTACAGTTTCCCTTCGCAATTGCTCAAGAAGGCAAAAATGGGAGGTCTGCGCGTGTTCGTCCAGGGAAGCAATCTCTTTACCTGGACCAACTACACAGGCTACAATCCTGAGGTGAACAAGAACTCTTCGGATGCACTGCGTCCGGGTGAGGACTATTGCTCATACCCTCTTTCACGTACTTTCACTGTCGGTCTCAACATCAAATTCTAGGCGGATATGAAAAGATTAATATATACTTTTATTACAATCTCGGTTGTCGCGATGGGCTGTGTGTCTTGTTCAAAGTCCTTCTTCGAACAGTATCCGAGCAACTCAATCACCGAGGGCAACCATTACCAGACCGAGGATGATTTCAAACAGGGTCTGATGGCCTGCTACGCAAAGCTCAAGACCCAGAGCGGATTCATCATCAATGAACTGGGCTACAGGAGCGACGAGTCTCTGCTTGAGTCTATGGCGGTTTCCACCCAGGACCGCTACGACCTCGACCATTTTGCCGAAAACTCCAGCAACGGACTTCTTGCAGATGTGTGGGATGCCTGGTACAATGGTATTTACCGTTGCAATGACCTGCTGGACCATGCAGAGGGCAAGACTTTCGAAAAACTGCCCGAGTACTGTGCCGAGGCCCTTTTCATCAGGTCGTGGTACTACTTCAATCTCTACAGAGTCTTCGGTGTCGTTCCTGTGGTGACGTCGGTTGTCACTCCGTCTGACGCCAAGCTGGTTCCGAGATGCACTCAGGAGCAGATGTATCAGCGGCTGTATGACGACCTTAATCTTGCAGCGGCTTCTTTGCCGAAGAGCCGGAGCACGGAGAAAGGCAGGGTTTGTGACATTGCTGCATATACCCTTCTCGGCAAGGTAGCCCTCACTTTCGGAAAATACGAAGATGCAAAGACTGCCCTTGAAGCGGCAATGAAAAACACTTCCTTTGGCCTTGAAACCTCGACTGCAAGGGTTTTTGACGTGACCAACAAAGGCAACAAGGAAGTGATTTTCCGTCTCTGCTACGACAAGAGCGTCGATGCCGGACACGGATATTACTTCTCCTCCAACACCGGTGTGGCCGCCGACCGTCATAAACCGACTCAGCCTAGCCTTGATCTGTACAGTGCCGCCGACAACCGTCGCGGCCTTCTGGAATTCAACAAGATTTCCTCGAGTGTCTATGTGATGACGAAGTGGTATGACACCTATGATGCCACTTTCAACACCATAGTCGGCAATGACTACATCCTTCTGAGATATTCGGACGTCGTCCTGATGTATGCTGAAACTATGGCCCGTCAGGGAAATATGGAACAAGCCTGCATCTATCTCAACAAGACGCGCACCCGTGCGGGACTGAGCACCTTCAACACCACGGACCTCAACGAATTCATCAGGGAACTTGCCGACGAGAGGGGACGTGAGTTCATAGACGAAGGACACAGGTGGTTCGATCTGGTGCGCCTGGGACTTGCAGTGGACTACTTCACTTCTCTGGGCTACAACATTGATTCCCACAACCTGGTGATGCCGGTTCCGCAGAACCAGATTGAACTCTACAACAACAGTCAGATTCTCTGGCAGAATCCGGGTTTTTAACATTGGTGTATTATGAAAAGGATATTTACTGATATTTTACTGTGTCTCAGTCTGTTGCTGGGCTTGACATCTTGCTGGAAGGAAGAGTATCCACTTGCCGGCGTGATGCGTTACAGAGTGGAGAATCTGGTGGGTGTGCCCGGTGACTCGGAAGCTGCCCTGAGTTGGACTTTCCGCGAAGACAAGGGTGTCGTGGACTTCCTCGTCAGCTACAATGACGAGAACAGCCGCAAGGTCAGCCTCTATACCGGGGCGGAGACTGAGTGTATTGTCATGGGCCTGCAGAATGGCTTCGACTATGAATTCAGTGTCCAGGCCGTCTATCCCGGAGACATTCTTTCGGGAGTGTCTTCCGTCAAAGTCACCCCGACGACCGAACGCCTTGCAGTAAAGGACGTTCTGACAGATTCCGGAAACAACTACGTCCGTCTGCTGTGGACGGTACCTTCCACAAATGTCATCTACTATCTGATCCGCTATCACAAGGACGGAGACTCCGACCAGAAGGAAATCCTCGTGGACGGAAGCCTGTCGGAATACACCCTTTCAGGGCTTGAGAATGACATAACCTATTATTTCACGATAATCGCCCATTATGCAAAGGGGGATTCCGATGAGGTGCTTGTAAAGGATATGCCTGCATTCGCAATGCCTTACTCCTTCTCTCCTGAAACCGCGGCCTCAGACCAGCCTGTCACATTCAGGTTCAACAGGTCCGATTTTCCTACGGCAACAGCCGTGAAATGGACATTCCCAGACGGCACTTCCCTGGACGGGGACGAGGTCGCTTCTGCATTCAACATCGGAAACACCGAGGTTGACAGCAATGATGCGCAGATTTTCAAGGTGCAGCTCGAAGCCAATGTAGGCGGAGTGCTGAAGAAATGGACTTTCGACGTTCCTGTCACTCCGTTCGTGTTCATAAAGACCGATTGGGAGACAGGCAGCAAGCCTCAGGGCTTCAAAGGCAGCGCTCCCGTTCTCTCTCCTGACGGAAAAACCGTCTATGTCGTGACTTTCGAAAGCCCGGCCGGACTCTATGCGGTTGATACCGCCACCGGAAAAGAGAGATGGCGTCACGTGATTTCTCCTGCCACAGGTGCCTACAACGGCTGCACTGTCAATCCAGTCACGGGTGACATCTATTTCGGTTCTTCCGCATCCGGACTGATTGCTCTGACATCTGACGGCAATGTGAAGTGGACGAGCAGCGATGTCGGAGTGATGAAACAGACATCGTTCCCGGCAGTGAGCGCGGATGGAAACACAGTATTCGCCCACGATGCTTCAGGCAAGGTTACTGCCATCAATGCCGTTACAGGCGCAACGATCTGGCAGACTTCCGTCGCAGGAAAGGGAGGCGGACTGCTTGTCAATGCGGCTGAACTGATTGTCGGCTGCAATGCAATGGAAAAGGCCGTGGCTTTCCTCAATTCTTCGGACGGCTCGGTAATCGCCACCGTGGACCTTCCTGACAAGCTGTCCGATGCCTCAGGCTTTGCCGTGAGTGGGGACCGCAAGACAGCCTACCTTGGAACCGTCACTGGTATGATTTGCGCAATCGATCTCCAGACCCGCGCGCTGAAGGGAAGCGTAAGCACTCCTCGCGACGAAGGTGACAATTGCAATGTGTGGGAACTCTGTGTCTCTCCTTCGGGCGACGTGTTCGGCGGCAACAAGCGTGGTTTCACATTCTGCTATGCTGCCGACCTGACCCTCAAATGGCAGGGGGACGCGCTTGCAAAGGTGGGAAATGCATTCAACTACGGCCATCCTTGCTGCGATGCCCAGGGACGGTTCATCATCGGCTCCGGCGGCAAGAAGAACCAGAACTTCCTCTACAATCCTGACGGCACTTTTACCCAGTGGTCAGTGCTCGCTTCTGACGAGCAGAAACAGATGGCAGGAAACGCCTACCACAACGGAGTATTCTACTCTGTTTACATCGGCGGGACGTCCGGCAACGGCGCGCTCGTGGCCAAGTATGTCGGCGGAGAGGATGCCCAAAGCGGCTGGCCTTGCCACGGAGGAGACATCTGCGGTAGTTGTTGTATTAAGTAAATGACTGTATATGAAAAAGATATTTAATATTCTGGCAACTATGGGACTGGGTCTTGCGGCCCTCTCCTGCCAGACAAAGGATGTTACTGCTCCCGCAATCGACCCTGTTCCGGTGAGCGACCTGTCGGCAGTGGCTTCAGATGAGGAAGTGCTGTTGGAATGGACTGCACCTCAGAAGGCGGAGCCGGAGGATTACCAGCTGACCTATATGGACGGCACTGCCAAGCGCGTTGCCTACACCGGCGGAAAGACGAGTATCCTGGTAGGTAATCTCAGCAATGGAACGGAATATGTGTTCAGCATAAGGGCTGTGTATGAGGATTCCATCCTCTCCGAGGCAGCTGTTGTCAGCGCGACTCCGACAAACAAGCGTCAGAGCGTGGAGGAGTTCAGCGCTGCTGCTGACGACCAGATTGTCCATCTCAGCTGGAAGGCTGTTGAAGGAGCCCTGAGCTATGCCATCACCTGCTCGGCACAGGATGCGGAAACACTCAAGTTTACCGCTCCTGCCGATGCAACCTCATACGATGTGGTCAATCTTGAAAATGATGTGGAATATTCTTTCACCATCGCCGTTTACTACAAGAAAGGTGTGTCGGAGACCACTTCCGCTTGTGCAATTCCAAGGCTTGCCCGCTTCCCGGTCAAGGACCTTGCTGCTGCGGCAGGTGACGAATCAGTCCGGCTCAACTGGACCAGCCCTTCGGTGAATGTCCTGGAATACAGGCTGACCATTGTGGCTGAAGGCTCCGAGGATGTCGTGGTGAATCTTGAAAAGGATGCCACCTCATACGAGGCTAAATCCCTCACCAATGGAGTTTCCTACCAGTTCGTCCTTGCGGCGAATTATCTTCAGGGCTGGTCGGAAAACACTGTTGTGAGCGCAAAGCCTGTGCTCACCCGCATCCCTGTCACCGGACTTTCCGCACAGGCGGATGCAGCCTGCGTAACTCTCAGCTGGACTGCACCGACATCGCTTGAGGGCTTCCCTGTGCAGTCCTACAGGATAGGCATTTCCGGCAGCGAACGGACTGTGACTGCCCCTGCGGATGCCACTACCGCCATCGTCGGGGAACTGGCAAACGGCACAGAGTACGAATTCTCAGTCGTTGCCCTCTACGAAACGGGTGAGTCCGTCCCTGCAAAGGTATCTGCAACTCCGGTGTGCAGACCTGTGACCAACCTGAAGGCCACCGCGGGTGATGCCGAAGTCCTTCTCGAATGGGAGTCCCAGAGCAGCCGTGTGACAGGGTTCACAGTAAACTACGGACAGGGTCAGCAACTCCAGGCCCAGCCTGGCGCAACTTCTATCACTGTGACCGGCCTGACTAATGACCAGGAATACACTTTCAGTGTCGTGGCAAATTACGGAACTGATGCCTCTGAACCGGTTGAGGTCAAATGTACCCCGGTTTCCATCATCCCTTGGACTGTAAGCAGAACCGACATTTTCGGCGGTGAAACGGTAACCTTCAACTACGACAATTCCCTGTTGCCTGCGAGCGACATCAAATGGAATGTTTCCGGCAAGGAATATTCAGGTGAAAGCCTGAGCTGTCCTGTCGAGGCTGCCAATTATGCCGTGGCCAGCAACGAGGCACAGACTGTCACGGTTGTGCTCAGAGCCAATGTCGGAGGAGTAGAGAAGACCTGGGACATCAGTCTGAAGGTCACCCCGTACCTGTTCATCAGGAACGATTGGAGGAAGGAAGGATCTGACTTCAACGGTTTCAAGGCCGATGTTCCTGTGTTCTCTCCTGACGGGAAGACGGTGTATGTGATGACATTCAACAAGATAACCGCTCTGTACGCC
>CAMEBJ010000002.1 GCA_945912085.1 uncultured Bacteroidales bacterium
AGGAATATGCAGGAAGACACCGTGCAATTCCTGATTGCTCCGGATGAAACCGCCTCATTTCCAGCCTCGGGGCCAATCACCACACCCCTGGCAAAATCTGCCCAAATGAGGCAGCCTTCAATCCGGATGTTTTCAAGGTCGGACATAGGCTTTGCATTGTGCCTGACCTTCAGGGTAATGCAGTCATCGTAGCAGCGGATAAAGCAGTCTTTCAGGAGCACGTCCCGGGAGCAGACCACATCGATCCCGTCTCCGTTCAGAATCCAGTTGACCAGGTTGATATTCTCTATTCTGACATCGGACATATTGTAAACGGAAACCGTCCAGCTAGGGGAATCTATAATGGTAACATCCTCTATGACAAGATTCTTCCTTCCCGGACTGCGGTCCTTGTTGCACTCAATCAGTAGTTCGCCACTGGCCCACTGGGTACCTGTGTGAGGAAGTTCCGCTCCGGTGATGATGCCGTGGCCTGCGATTCTGCAGTCGCTGCCCTGAATCTCGACAGCGGCATAAAGCACTGCACCATAGTCCACATACAGGGTCTGCCCCTGCTTGAGAATCACCTTCCCTTCGCGATGCTCACCCGGACCGTAGTAAATCACGGAAGGGTCGTCCGGAGAAGGTTTCTTCCTGTCGGGAAGGTTGCAGATCAGAAACAGGTTCGTTGCACGGTCGTCGTCAAATTCGACCGAAATCTTTCTGTGGGAATATTCATCAATCACAAATTCAACCGTGTGGTTGTCAAGCACTTCTGGAGCGACACCGTAGAGAGTAGGCCTTATGCGGACATCTGAAAAGGCATCCCTGCGCCTGACCCTGAATCTGAGAGGAAAATCCCCGGGACATTCCACAAGGGCTATGGACATCGTGTCTCTCAAGGCCTTGGAATTGTTCCAGTCATTCCAGATTTCCGGATGATGAGCCGCAGAATCGGAACACAAGGCTTTATATACCGTTACGGGAACAAAGCCGTCTCCGCGGTCAACTTCGACGACATAGTCGGTCCCACGGCCGGAGGCCGCGGACAAAGCTAAGGGCAGAAGCAGGAGAAGGGTCAGAATCTTCCTCATAGGTTTTTCCAATGGTCCGGTTCTACATAAGGGAAATATTCAACCATGGAAGAATCCGTCCCCACAAAAAGGGAATCCACTCCCAAAGGAGCACCTGATTCAAAACGGGAGGCTTTCACAAGAACGGGCTCAGTCACCTCGAAAGGCTTCTCGTAGAGAGCAGAGGAAGAGCAAGGAGAGCTTCCGTCGGTTGTGTAACGGATTTCCGAAGGATATTTTTCACATTCCAGGCTGACAAGGGCACGGCCGGAGGAGACGTCGGAACTGATGTCAATCCTGTCCGAGAGAGGATAGCAGTTCAGTCCCATTGCGCGGAGAGAAACGACGTGAGCATTCATCCTGCGTTTGAAAGAGTCCCAGTCGCGCAGATGTGACGGTGTCCAGCCAAGTTCCGCAACTGCAAGAAGACGAGGAAAGACCATATATTCCAGATGCTGACAGTCGTCGATGAACTCGCTCCAGGCACAACCCTGGACTCCAAGAAGATTGCCGGCAGCCTCCTCTGAGCAAATCCATTCGATTTCCCTGTCGATTTTCTGCCCCAGAATGAGCTCTTCATTGAAAAGGGCTTTCTGCGGGGTGTCGGCAAGAGGTTCCATAAGGTAAACCTTTCTGACTGGAGAATATCCTATCATTGCCCGGGGCTGGGTCTGGGGAGTGTCCTGATACCAGTCAAAATAGAGGGCTGCCCCTGGGGTGAATATTACCTTCTGGCCTTTGTTCGCTGCCTGTGAGACATATTCCTGACCACGGTAGGAGTAAACCACCGATTCAGGATAAAGTTCGTTTTTGCTGATTTCGTCCCAGCCGCACATTTTCTTTCCCTTCGAGTGGAGATAGTCCTCAATCCTGTCAACCATATAGCACTGGAGTTCATCGTAGTCCGGGATGCCCTCCCGTTCCATCAAGGCACGGCATTTCGGGCAGAGAGGCCATTCCTTCTTGCGGGCCTCGTCTCCTCCGATGTGGATGTAGTCAGAAGGAAAGACCTCCATTATCTCGTCAAGGACATTTTCAAAGAATTCGTAGGTCTGCGGATTTCCGGCACAGAATTCACCGCTTGTGTAGGCCCTACCCTTGCAGCACAACTCCGGATGGGAGATGAAAACTGCATCGGAATGTGCCGGGAATTCGATTTCGGGGATTACCTCGATGTGGTTCGCAGCGGCATATTCAACTATTTCCCGGAGTTCATCCTTGGTGTAATAACCGCCATAGGCATTCGGAGTACCCTCGTCAAGATAGCGCTTGTCCTGCTTGTCCCACCACTCAATCCAGCTTTTCTGAGTGCGGTAGGAGCCTTTGGCAGTTAGTTCGGGGTAACGATCGAGCTTCACTCTCCATCCACCGTTGTCGGTCAGATGAAAGTGAAAGTAATTCATCTTGTAGCGGGCCATCTGGTCCAGAAGAAGGAAAACCTCCTCCTTGGGAAAGAAGTGCCTCGAAACATCCAGATGGAATCCCCGGTAAGGGAAGCGGGGAGCATCTTCAATCCTGACACAAGGCAGGCCCTTGTCCGTCAGTATCTGCAGCAGGGTCTGGACAGCATAGAAAGCTCCGTCCTCATCTGAACAGTTTACAGTGATTTCCCGTCTTCCGACAGTCAGCCTGTAGCCCTCGGCAGGGATTGAATTGTCATCAACAAAGTTGACACAGGCCCTCGGCTTCGCACGGAATTCAGTGCTGTCTATGCGGAACCCTCCGCCGGAGAGCGAGATTGCGCCCGGCTGCGGGACAATTGACAGGTCCTCTGGATTGGGGGAAGAGCAGCAGACGGCGCAAAGGAAGGCCGCCGCGGCCATCATCAACTTTTTCATATTGTTTAATATTCAATTTCTATATTATCACCGCTGACCAGCCATTTGGAAGTGTTCTGAATCAACGTCCCATTGTAGGTTACATTCTTGATTTCCAAGCCTTTGATTGTGTTTCCATTCGAGACAACCGTAGAGATTCCGCACCCTGTGTCCGAAAGGATGGATATGTTCGAAAACTTCACCCTTTCCATCAGGCAGCCTCCCTGCGATGGTTTCTGCCAGACTGAAACCGGCCGGCCGTTCGGACGGATGTTGTCAATGACGATGTCCTGGAAGCTGATGTCTGACATAGTGCCGGAAGTGGTACCGCCCGAAGGATACTGGCTGATGCACAGACCTCCACGGTCGTCATTGGAGTAATCGTTGTTTTTTGTCGGATAATCAAGCACGGTGCAGTTCGAAACAAGCACATCGTGGATGCGTCCGGTATTTGTTGAGCCGCTCTCCGGACCAACGACGATGCCACCGGCAAAGTCAGCCCAGATGAGGTTGTCCTGAATGGTGATGTTTTTGGTATCATCAAGGGAAAGATGATTGACCTTCAGGGTAATGCAGTCATCATAAGTACGGATGAAACAACCCTTTACAGTTCCGCCGTCAACGGAGCAGAAATCTATTCCGTCTCCATTGAGTATCCAGCAGATAATGTTGGTATTCTCGATTCTGACATTGTTTGTCCTGTAAATCGAGAATGTCCAGCTCGGAGAATCAACGACGGTTATGCCCTCTACCGTGAAACCGTTGCGGGTGCCGGTTTTTGTGGCATTGGTTTCAATCATCTGGTAGCCGCTGGCATATCTGTCTCCAGTGTGGGGGAGACGTGCTCCTGAGAGCACTCCCCTGCCCTTGATGGCCGTGTTGTTACCGACCGAATTGATTTTGGCATAGACGACGGCACCCTCGTCTATGTAAAGTGTCTGGTTGTCCTTCAGGGTAATCCACTGCGGGTTCCACACTCCGGGACCGTAGTAGATGACATTTGAAGGGAGATTTTCGGGGTCAGGTCTGTCCGGATCCGGTTTCTCGGGCAGGACCATCAGATTGTGGAAACGGTCCCCGTCATATTCAATTGAGAACTTCCTTGTCTGCCAGGAAGGTATGGTGAGTTCGATCGTGTTGGCATCCACGGTCACCGGAACGATTCCCGAGAGGGTCGGGCGCACTTTCACGCTTGAGTAGGATCCTCTGAGTTTCTTCACCCTGATTGTCACGGGAGAATCAAAATCAGCAGTGAAATTCACGAAACTGGCAGTGTCGCGCAGTTTCTTGGAATTGTTCCAGTCATTCCAGATCTGGGTGTGATGGTTCGGGGCATCCGAGACGAGGGCGTCGTGCACGAAGGCGTCTTTCCATTGTCCGTCGTCCTGCAGGACGCTCACCTGATAGTGTATATTCTTTTTGAGGACTTCCTTCAGCTGGACGGTCTTTCCCCACAGCACGGGTTGGGAGGCCCCCTCCGGAAGCATCCTTACCCAGCACGCGAGAAGTCCGTCGGTCTCGAACTGGGAGAAATCCAGTTCAAGGGAAAGGGTGCACCCTTTTTCCAAAGGTCTGGTGAGAGGGATGTCAATCCTGTCCGTCTCAAGACCCTTAATGTCCAGGCTGACGGGCAGTATCCAGCCTCCGTCCTCATACATCGGCATCAGATATGCCCCGACCTCCGGCTTTTCCCCTGTCACCTCAAAGGTCCGGGACCAGCCCTGGTCCTTTGCCGACGGGGTCCATCCGGGCAGGGAAATCCTGTCCGCAAGGGCTGAAATTGTCGTCCGGGCGGACACAAGGCTCTGCGGAGCCTCCGTGAGGGTCATCGTGAATGACGGGGTGAAGAGAGTCAGAGGAACGGCCGAAGTGTAGGCCTGTGAAGGAATACCGTCCCAATGCCACAGCCCCGGCAGCTCCGAGGCCGTGTCCTTGGGATAGAAGAAGTAGGATAACAGAGGGAGTCCCTCCGTCCTTGCCCCGACGACAAAATTTTCCATCCGGTCTGATGCGATGACATTCATCCTCTCCCCCGGGGTGAGCACCGAGGCAGGCCGTTCGGAAGAACCCTCGGCCACATCCACGCATTCCTCGCCCTTGAAGGCATAGACAATGTAGTCCCAGTCCCCCGCTTCCCCGGGGATTCCTTCGGTCAGAACCTCGAAGGAACCGTCAGGAGTTCCGGAAGGCTGGTGTTCAGACCGCCTGCAGGCGGCAAGACTGAGTCCCGCCGCTGCAAGCAAAAGAAAATATCTGCCGTATCGGAGCATTATGGTTCAGGTGTTATTTTGCATCGAATGCAATGACATATTTGGCCATCTGGCCTTCCTGTCCTGCGACGATGGCTCCGTCAACAGTGATGGTAGGCAGGAATGTGTCTGCTTGGTAGTCATCACCGCCGACATAGTAAACATCCGTCCATCCGAGGTCTGCGAGGACGTATGCACCCTGCATAATGTTCATATACTTGCCATCGATGGCTGCAAGACCGAGCTTGTTGTCAATTGTGCGGCCGATGTAGCAGCGTGACCTTGCGCCGTTGAAGCCATTCCCAAGAGTCTCGGTATCCGGGTTATTTGCCATCGCATCAACAAAATGTACCTTGTAGCCGTCAACCACAAGAGCAGGATAAAACATTGCGCAATTTGGAACTGTCCAGTCATCACCTGCAACGGTAAAGTCATCACGGAAAGGCACAAAGGTGGCATCAGTCAACACATCAGAGGCATAATTAAAGCCATAATCTGAAGCCCTGCGGAAGTCGCCGAGGACGTGGAAGATGTCGGCATCAGGATCAGGAGTGATTCGTTTGATACCCATTTTCCCATTATCGTCGAAACCGAAGCAAAGACAATGTGAGGTTCTCTTTTTCTTCACACCTGTCCACCAGCCAATCGACTCTTTGGAACAGATTGTACCCTCTGACTTCACCCAGCAGGTCCAGGTGGCAGGGCAGCCGCTCATTGTGATGAGGGAGGTCACGCTCTCAGCAGCCTTTCCTGATTTGACTGCAGTTGCGTCAGAGACGATCTTGCCCTTGTAGTCACGCTCGTTGAAGGTGACGATTGTGAAGTTGCAGGCAGCCATATCAACCATTGCCTTAGTGTCATCGTAATCTCCTAAGATACCCATATATCCTACTTGTGCATCTCTGGAAGACAGATCAGCATAGAATCTCGGCTGATCGCCTCCTTTATTAAAATCAGGAACCTTCTTGCTGAGGGCTGTCGCATTGAGAACAGTCAGGGAAGGAATCTTGGCCTTCTGTGCATCGGTTGTGATGTCGGTGAAGCCCCAGGTCTGGGGATTCACGAGGACTGAAGAATAGTCGATGCTGACAGGGAAGGTCTTGGAAACGGTGCCCACTTTGATTGTGATCTCAGCCGGTCCCTCTGAAAGGTCAAGGGTCTTATTGGCAACCTCCGCGCCTTCCATCAGGGAGCCTTCGCCGAAGACGAGGGTAACCTTGCTGCGGTCCATTCCGGCAGCATAAGTGATGACGAAAGCCTTTGTTGCGACATTGTAGGTCAAGGCATAACCGCCCTCGACGCTGATCTTCGATCCGTCAACGATTGGAAGAGCGTTTGAAGTGATGGTGACGGTGTACTGCACCTTCTTGCCTTCCGGATCAGTGAAATAGATGTTAGGGTCGGTGCTGACATCGTAGTTGTCAGGGTCGGCAGGGAACACGAGCTTCCAGCCGTCGTTCACCGTGAGGATGAGCTTTGCTGCGGTGAAGTTCTCCGCAGTGGTGAAGCTGAAGGAGACGGCAGTGCCGGAAACGACACCCTCGACAGTCTCGCCGTCGGCCTGGAGGCTGATGGTGTCAAAAGGTTTGTCCGAATAGACCGGTGTCTGTGGGCCAGCATCCTTCTTGCAAGATGCGAGCATTCCAAGCGAAATCACGCAAAGAGCGCTCAGAAACAAGTTTTTAAGTTTCATAAAAGTTTGAATTAGAAGTGTTGTTTATTAGTGTTAGCCAAATTACCATCCCGGATTGACCTGGAGATTGGAGTTTTTGTATCTTTCGTAATCGGAATAAGGGTAGAGATAGTACTTGTCATCCCATTCCCTTGTCTGAACAAGGTTCTTTGTGTAAGACACTGTCCCGCTCGCCTCATCTTTCACAAGAGAAAGACCGTAGATTTGGGTGTCCCCGCACTGGAGTTTCCATCTTCTTGTGTCCCAGAAACGATGATTCTCAAAGGCGAACTCGACGCGGTTTTCTTTCTGAACGGTCTTCAGGAAATCAGTCGTCGCACCCACCTTACCGACACCTGCCCTGTCACGAACGGCATTCAGGGCTTCCAGCGGAGACATAGTGTAGTTCACCTGTCCCACACTTCCCTTGAAAGAGGCATCACCTGTCGCAAGGTAAAGGGCCTCGGCGTAAATCAGGTACATTTCCGCAAATCGGATGATGGGATAGATGTGAGGGTATGAAATCGAATTTCCAGTCACGAACGAGGTCTCCTCTATGAGGTTCTTGCGCAGGTAGTAGGAAGTCGGGGTCGCACCTGTCTTCGGAAGTGCGTTCTGTCCGCCCTCCCACATTTCCAGAGGTTTACCCTTGAACATCGAGCCGTTGACATAGAAAGTCTCTGCAAAACGCGGGTCTCTCTTTGACGGGTCGAGTGCGATGGCACGATGGGCAGGATTGTCCCAGTCGAAAGGAGTACCGTCCAGCATGTCGAATGCCTCGGCAAGGTTCTGCGACGGGCAAGATCCTGAATTTCCTCCCTCCACTCCCATTGGGAAATTGGATCTTTCAAGACCGTTGCTTGCAGAACGGATGATTCCGAATATGTAACCCTTTGCATTGAAGTTGTTGATCTTCTGTTCTTTGACAAGGGAATACCAACCACTGTCAATGACCGCTTTGGCTGCTGCCGCAGCTTTTTCATAGCGGGTTTTGTCTCCGGTCGGATTGTGAAGCGGACTGGCATCGTAGAGAAGTACCCTTGCCTTGAAGGCCATTGCCGCTCCCCTTGTGATTCTGTTTGTCCTTCCGGTGACAAATTCCGCATAGCTCACCGGGAGTTTCGGTGTAATCTCATCAAGTTCTCCTACAATCCACTCTGTCACAGTGTGAAAATCCGAAGGAACCATTTCATTGACCTTTGCCGGGTCGGCGCTATGATCCATCAGGACGATGTCACCGTAGCGTCGCATCAGTTCAAAATGGTACCAGGCACGCAGGAAACGGACTTCGTAGGGATAGTTTTTCAACTGCTGCATCCTGTCTTTGTAATCTTCCAGGTACTGCGTCTGAGGGAAATCATCCGGAGCGTTCTCGAGGAAATAGTTTGCCTGGGCTATGCCCGCATAGTAATGCGAGAAACGGTCGTTGATTGTGTTGCGGGGACTCCAGGTCCCGTTATAATAGGTTTTGATTCCATTGCTTTCCCACGCATACACAGCATCGTCGGTGGCGCTGCTATGGGTTGACCACAGCCATTCGGTGTCAACATCAAGATAGCTGTAAACGTGGGAGCAGACTTTCTTCACGTTTTCAAAACAACTGAACTGATAGTCGATGGTCTGGTAGGTATTTTCCGTCTGTTCGAGAAAATCGCAGGAACCCAGGCCGGCAATCAGGGCTGCCGAAAGAGCCATATTTTTTATTATATTGTTCATATGACGAGAATTAGAATGTGAATTTCAGTCCGAAGGAGAATGACCTCACGGAAGGATAACCAAGGGATATGGACTCAGGGTCGAAAATCTTGATTCTGTCAATAGAGAAGAGATTCAGTCCCCGGAAGAAAATGGAAATCTCACGGAATTTCGCCCTCATCAATGCCTCTGACTGGAATCCGTAGTAAACATAGAGCGAGCGGAGCTTGAACCAGTCGGACTTTTCAACCCAGAAATCACTTCCTCCCTGGAAGTTGTTCCCGTTGCTCAGGGTTGTCAGACGTGGATAGCGGGCATTCTGGTTTTCCGGAGTCCAGCGGTTGTTGTAATAGTGCATCGAGATGTTCTTGTCATCATTGTAGAGCGGCCAGTAAACCGACCCGGTTGTGAGCTGGACATACTGGTTGATGCGTCCGTCGAAAGTGGCCTCGAAACCCAGACCCTTCCATTTGAATCCCAACTGGATACCGTAAACGGCAGAAGGAAGGGAGTGGTATTGATCCATATACTGCTTGTCATTCACGTCAATCACACCGTCCCCGCTGATGTCCTTGTAGCGGATGTCTCCCGGCCTCACTCCTTTTCCTTCGAGGGTGCTTTGAGGGTATTTCGGAAGCAGATTGCCATTGGAATCGAAATCGGAAGTGCTGTAGAGGCCGTCGCTGGTGTAGAGGGTCAAGGCCGTGATGGAGTGACCGGTCCGGTACATATAGGAGTAAGGATGGTATTCCTCACCCATTTCAAGAATCTTGTCCTTAGTGTAGGAAATGCAGCCTCCTATGTGCCAGGAGAAATCTCCGACCGTCTGGCTCCAGCTTGCGGAAAGTTCGCCTCCCCAGTTCAGGGTCTCTCCGTTGAAAATATACGGCGAGCCGAGGCCGAGCAATGAGGAATATACTCCGGAGGATGACACCTTCAGATGTTTCCTGTGGTTGCGGAAGACATCAATGCTTACCTCAAGACCTCCGAAGGCCCGAAGATCGATTCCCACATTGGCCTTGAAGTCCGTTTCCGGGAGAGCCCCGTAAGAAGGGTAGGAACCCTGCATCATTCCGGATTCGGACGAGCCGACCATTGAAACAAATCCACCGCCACTGCCGTTGTTCGGAGTGTCCAGACCGTAACCCAGCCTTGCATCGTAACCGGTGATTCCATAGCTTGCGCGAAGTTTCAGAAGGTCGAGTCCGGAAGCATCCTTGAGGAAAGACTCGTTCGAGATGATCCAGGCTGCGGAAACGGCAGGATAGAAACGATATTTCTTTCCTTTCTCGAGGAAAGCACTGCCTGAGCAGGTCGCCACTACATCCACGAGATATCTGTGGTCGTAATCATATCCTGCCCTGAGGATGAAATCATTGTAGGAAAACACATTGCCCTTTCCCCTGTTCTTCCATCTGTCCATCGACCAGATGAAGGAAGCCTTCACGCCATTCTTGCCGAAGGTCCTGTCGTAGTCAGCCATTGCCGTTACAGAGAAATTGTTGTTGACACTGCTTCCGCCTGCAAGAGCAGATGAGAAGGACAGGTCGGTGTCATTGCCATATTCGGTCCAGTTGAGTTTCTGAACGTCTCCATTATCGTCCCGGCCGTAGGCCATCATTACATACTTGTAGGTCTTTGACCTGTTGTCATTGATTATCGCACTGTTGTCGAATGCGCCCTTGAGTGTCAGGGAGAGTCCCTGTGTCAGCATCGACAGGTCCTGGATGATCGAGAGATCAGCAAGAAGGGTTCTCTGGAGAGAAACCGAATATCCACTCTGGGTGTAGGTCGAAAGAGGATTCGCAAAGAGTTCCGACCGTGCCCAGAGACCGTCCTCGGACTTGAGAGGGAAAGCGATTGCCGGAGTGGTGTAGATTCCCGAGACATAGGTTCCCGCGTAAGGCTGCTGTGTCTGAGAGAGACGACCCATCATATTGATCCTGATTCGGGTGGTCCTTGTCATTTCCGCTTCAAGGTTGGTCCTGAGTTTGAGACAGGAATTCTGGTACTGGGTGCTGTAGCCATCATTCATCCTTGTGTTGTTGAACAGGCCATCGTAGCCGTTGTAGTTGGCGAGCACATAGTAGCGGAAGCGTTTCTCCCTTCCCTCCAGGGAAACGTTCAGGTCGTGGACGAATGCCGTCTTCCTGAGAACTTCCTTCTTCCAGTCCACCGAAGGGAAGAGGGAACTGCCCTGTGCTATTCCCTTAAGGTCGGCAGCAGTGTATCTCGGCTGAAGGCCGTCATTGGCAAGTGCCTCATTAACTGCATTGGCATAGGTAAGGCCGTCCGCCATCTGAGGCATTGCAAACGGGGTCTGAACGCCGAAACTGTATTCGGCATTGATTCTCATTCCCGGAGTATGTCCCCTCTTGGTCGTGATGACAACCACTCCGTCCGCTCCCCTGTTTCCGTAGATTGCGATTGCGGCGGCATCCTTGAGAACCGTGATGTTCTCTACCTCTTCTGCTCCGATGAACGCCGGAGCTCTCTCGACACCGTCAACTATGTACATCACATTGTTGCCCGAGAAGGAGCCCCTTCCCCTGACAAACATTGACTGTCCGTTGTCCGGAAGATTTCCTCCGTTTGACACAATCACTCCGGGAAGCATTCCGGATATGCTTGCAAGTGCCTGTCTTCCACGGACAATCTGAAGGGCCTGGACCCCTATGCTGGAAGCGCTGACTGTTGAAAGGTCCGTGCTGACAGACTTGTCGTAACCCAGGTAAAGGACGGTGTCCCTGATCGGGTTTATTTCTCGTGCATAGGAGAGCGAGGCTGACAGCAACAGGAGAGCCAGGGTAATGAATATCTGTTTTTTCATCTTTTCAATATTTTCAAGTTACTACCATCCCGGGTTCTGGACCAGTCCGTATCCCTTGTTGATCTCATCGGACGGGAACGCGCTCAGGAACCATTTCGGGCTGAATTTATCCTGCCAAATTCTGCCCTGGTCCATCTTTGACGGGTCTGAATAGGTGAGAACAAGGTTGCCCTCCTCGAAAGAACCACTCTTGCGGGTTATCTGGATTCCGTAGAGAATCTTGCGCATCAGGTCCTCCCTCTTCCAGAAAGCGATGTCGAACCAGCGGACTTCTTCGAAACAGAACTCCCTCGCCCTTTCATCTAAAATCTCCTCGCGAAGGTATTTGTCACCTTGGAGGTTGCATTCAGGATAGTCCGGAAGGGTTTGCCCCGAATGAAGCCTGGCGGCATTCGGAAGGGTCATTTCCGGAAGGCCCACCCTTGTGCGGGTCTTGTTGAGCCAGGAAAGGGCTTCCTGGGAACGGCCAAGCTCGTTCAGAGCCTCGGCGTACATCAGATAGAGTTCAGGAAGACGGATATAGGCCGAATTGGTGGCCTTGTTGAGAAACTCGTCATTGTAATCCCAAAGGAACTTCCTGATAATGAAGCCTGTGGCACATTTCGGATTGGCTGAACTTCCGTGTTCCAAACCGTCAACCCAGGTCTCGGCACAGCGGGTCCTGTAACGGTCCCCGGCTATGAGTACTGTTTCGTACAGACGGGGATCCTTGCCTGTGAAAGGATTGTCCGCAAGAGTACCCTCGTGACCGTGGTCTGCGAGCCATTTTCTGTAATCGGAAGGTGTGCCGTCGGCAGCGGTAAACATATCCACGAAATTCAGGGTTACGCAGCCTCCGCCATATCCCCTTCCTGCCTGTCCCTGGTCGGTCAGACCGAAATACATTCTGTGGTAGGTGTTGTAATAGGTAGGTATGGCCCTACCGGTGTGGATGATGATTTCCGGGGATTCCCTATCAGCGTAGCAGGTGCTGAAAGCCTGACGGTAGCCCTCGGCGTCATTTGTCTGAGGCATCACCAACCTGTAGGCATCACCGTTTTCCGTGTTCTTCTTGAAGAAATCCTCACAGGCATCAGCCACAGCCTGCCAGTTCTCCTGAGTGTAGGAACCGAGCCAGGTCATCAGTCCGGGATCCTCCTTTACGGAAGCTTTGTTGGCTGCCGTCGGTTCCTGTGCCTGAAGGTAAGGAGTCGATGCATTGAACAGCGGACGGGCCGCAAGTTGAAGCACTCTTGCCTTCAGTGCGAGTGCTCCGGCAGCGGTCATTCTTCCGTTGTCCGAATCTGCGACAGTCCACGGAAGCTCTTTCGCTGCCTGCTCGCACATATTCACAATAAAATCCACACACTGTCTTACCGTTCTGCGGGAATAGTCCGCAGTCATTTCATTTTCCGGGGTGGCATAGTCATCCAGAATCGGCACTCCTCCGAAATGACGGAGCATCTCGTGCATCTGAAGGGCTATGATCATCCTTGCCTCACCTTTGCGAACTGTTTTCTCCTCATCAGTCATATCGGGGACCCTGTCCACATTGTTGATGAAAATCCATGCGCGCCTGATTCCTGTCCAAGCGCCTTCCTGATCCGGAAGAAATCCGAATTTTCCGTACCCCGCATTCTCCGCCTCGGCATTGTAGGTGCCTGCATAGTAGGTCTTGATAACACCTCCCCAGGTGCAGTGGCTCTGCATCAGGTCGGTCATTGTGTCAAGATTGTCCCAGCCGATTTTGTTACCTCCGTTTTGGAATTCGTACCGGCCGTTGTTGGAATGGACTGTCAGACAGGTGCGGAGCGAGGCGTATGCACCGACGAGTTCTCTCTCGGCATACAACTTCGACGAAAAGATCTGCTCAAGGGTCATATCCGCTCCAGGCGCCTTCTCGAGAAAGGCGTTGCCGAATTTGAGGTCGCTGCAGGAAGAAGCGGCAAAGAGCGCGGCAGCAGCCATTATATTTGTAAATATCTTTTTCATCATCAGAACGTTATATTAATGCCGAAGTTGAAAATCCTGTTGTTTGGATAGGTGTAGGTCCCGTCTCCGGTGCTGCCTTCGGGGTCAATGTCAAACTGCTCGAGTTCAGAGAACAGGGTCAGAAGGTTGTAACCGCTCAGGAAGACTTTGAAAGATGAGATTCCGGCTTTCTTGAGGGCCTTGTCCTTGAATGTGTAGGCGACCTCGGCCGTCTTGAGCCTCAGATAGGAACCATCCATCAGCCAGAGGTCGGAATCTCTGGTGTACTGGGTCTTGTTCACGAATGTAAGTCTCGGAAAACGGGCATTGTCCATATTCTCCTCGGTCCACCTGCCGTCAGCCAGATAGGTCAGAAGGCTTCGGGAGTTCTGGGTTCCGAAAGGAGTGCGGTACTCGCCCGAAAGCACCCTCGATGCGTGCAGGGCACCGGTCCACTGCATAGAAACCGACAATCCCTTCCAGCTGAGTCCCGCCACAAGACCGAAGACATAGTCAGGACGGCCGGAGTAACCGTAAAAGGTACAGTCGTTCCCGTCAATCTTCCCGTCATTGTTCAAATCCTTGAACAGAGGGTCACCCGGTTTGTTTGTTCCGGGCTGCTCCGGAAGAAGGTACCTGCCTTCGTCGTCTTTAAGCAGATTTCCGTCGGAGTCGAAATCGGACGGACGGTAGAACCTGTCGAACACAAGACCGTAGCTCTGTCCGGTAGGGCGTCCCGTCTGGGCCATATACCACTCGTTCGGAGTCACCTCATCCATAAAGATGATCTTGTTTTTGGAATACGACATATTCGCAGTTATCCAGTAGCCTACCTTGTGACTCGGGCGCGTGTCCCTCCATCCCAGAGAGAGTTCATATCCCCAATTGTCCACGATTCCCAGGTTCATAAGAGGGAGCTTGTAGTCTGTCACCGACGGGGATGTCCTCCTTTTGGAGAGAATGTCCTTACGGTGTTCAAAGAAGAGATCACCGTTGAAAGACAGGCGGTTGTCAAACATTTTCAAATCAATTCCGTAATTCTGCTTGTAGGCCTTCTCCCAGGTCACGTCCTCATTGCCCTGGCGGCTCTCGACCGCATCCCGCAGCATCCCGATGGTCGGATTGATGCCGAACTGCCAACTGCCATAGGCTCCATCACCAACAGCACTGTGGTTGCCGTTCCAGCCTCCAAGGTAGAGGAAACGCTCTCCGGAATATTTGTCATTGCCGACAACTCCGTACGAAGCCCTGATTTTCAGGAAATCAATCACCTTGGCCTTGCTCATCCACTTCTCGGACGAAACCACCCATCCGGCCGAAACGGAAGGGAAGAAACCGTAACGCTTGCCGGGAAGGAAGTTCTCGGAACCGTTGTAGCCGGCATTGAGGTCAAGCAAATATTTCTGTTTGTAGGCATATGTAGCCCTCCAGACATATCCCACATATCCCGTTGGTATGTCGGAATATGAGGAAGGATAATATTTCTTGCTCTGGTTGTAGAGGAAAAGACCCGAGACAGCGTGGTCTCCGAAAGTGCGGTTGTAATTGATTGATCCCTCGAGATACCAGTCCCTGGCACGGCCGGAAGAAGTCTCGGCATAGGAAAGAGGCTCATGGAGGTTGCTGATGCCCTCGGTCCGGTAAACGATAGTGTTGTCAAAACGAGGGTCGGAAATATCCATTCCGGGCTGTGTGACTGAGCCCTTGTAAATCGGAATCCAGGTACTGTCGGTACCCGTCGGAGAACGGAGGATTGTCACGCTGTGGGTAGTATTGTAGGCTCCCTTGACCTGTACGCTCAAGCCCTTTGTGACAAAATCAAGATTCTGCTCGATAGCCAGGTCGAGATTCAGGACATTCTGGTTAGTGGTGTAAAGACCCCAGTTGTAGTAATAGTCGTAAGGAGACTTGGTTTCTCCGATCGGGATGTAGGGATTGAAGCCGTTCTGGATGAGTTTCCCGTCCACGAAGCCAGGACTTGAGAAAGGCACGCACCACATCACGGTCCTCCAGAGGTCCTCGTTCTGCGGTTCCTTGCGGCTGCCCAGACGGCCTCCGATGTTGAGTTTGAGCAAGGTCGTCTTAGTGAGGTTCACATCCACATTGGTCCTGTAGTTGAACCTGTCGTAGCGGAAGTTCGAATTGAAGGTCTCATAATTCTGCTTCAGGACACCGTCCTGGTGCATATAGCCCAATGAAACAAAGTAGCGGAATCTTTTCCCGCCACCGGACAGGGTGACATTGTGCTGTGTCTGCCAGGAGAAATCCTTGAAGACTTCCTTCTGCCAGTTGACATTCGGGAACATTATCGGCTCGTCGCCCTGGCGGAATCTCTCGATCACATAATCGGAGAAGATGAGGTTCTTGTCGGAGACTCCGTCGGATTTCTGAGCTTCGGTGAAGAGCGTTGCGTAGGTGTAACTGTCCACACAGGTAAGTTTGCGCAACGCCTGGGTCAGACCGAACTGGCTGGAAACCGAAATGCTCATCTTTTCCTCGGCACCGCGCCTTGTGGTCACGAGGATGACTCCATTGGCACCACGAACTCCGAACACTGCCGTCGAAGAGGCATCTTTCAGAACTGTGATACTCTCGATTTCATTAGGGTCCATCTGGAAAAACGACCTCTCGACTCCGTCCACCAGAATGAGAGGGCTGGAAGCCGTATTGGACAGCGAACCGGTTCCACGCACGAAAATCTGAGGGTCATCCGCACCCGGCTGTCCGGAAGTCTGGACGGTGGAAATTCCGGTGACGGCTCCGGCAAGAGCGCTTGCTGCACTTCCCGCTGGAGATTTCAGAAGTTCGCTCGTGCCGATTGAAGTGATGGCTCCGGTGATGGAGAGCTTACTCTGTTTTCCGTAGGCGATGACCTGAACTTCATCAAGAGTCTGGACATCCGGTACGAGAGCAATTTTGCCCATCGATGCGGCAGCCTTTACTTCAAGGGTCTCGTAACCCATCAGGGAAATCTCAAGAACTGAACCGGCAGGTACCTTGAGGCTGAACCGGCCGTCTAAATCAGTGATGACGTGGTCTGTTGAAGACTTGGCTTTCAGAAGCACGACCGCACCGATGAGAGGCTCCCCTGTAGAGGAATCCACGACCGTTCCGGTTGCCGTCACGGTCTGGGCGGCTGCATTGAAAGAGCCGAAGAAAATGACAAGCGCTGAAAGAAGAATCAGCAGCGAGTCTTTGTAAAATCCGTTTGACATTAGCCTTGTTATTAACTGAGGTTTCGGCAAATTTAACTCAGCAACAGGCTATGTAAGGTCGAAAATTGTTCACAAAAACTCCACTTGTCAGAGGACCTACCCTCGAATGCTGTCCAGATAAGCTTTCGGCGTCATCCCATACTTCTTCTTGAAGCAGGCGGAGAAATATTTCGGGTCGTTGAATCCGACTGAAAAAGCAATGTCGGAAATCCTCACGTCATCCTTGTTTTCGGTCAATGCCTTGTAGGCGACGGTCATCCTGACATTGTTGATGAATGCTCCCGGCGACATCCCTGTAAGGGCCTTGAGTTTCTCCGTCAGGACAGTCTTGGATGTTCCCATTGAAGAGACGAACTCCGGAAGGTCGAAATCACAGTCCTTGTAGTGGGCATTTACGCAGTCAATGGCTCTTCTCAGGAAAGTCTCATCCATTGAAGTGTACTCCATATTGTCCACATCCAGGACAATCTGCTTCCGGAAGTCAGCTCCCTTCCGTTCAATCTTCCTCAGACACTCGACAATCTGGGCATAGAGAAGTTTCATCGAGAACGGCTTGCAGACATACCCGTCGGTTCCAGCCTGCCAGCCTTCAATCTGGCTTTCCTCGGCACTTTTTGCGGTCAGAAGGATGACAGGGATGTGGCAGTACTCAAACCTGGACTTGATTGTCCTGCACAGTTCCAACCCGTCCATCTGAGGCATCATCACATCGGAAACCACGAGCGAGACATTCGAAGTCTCCAGTATTTCAAGGGCTTCCTTCCCGTCCCTTGCCGTCAGCACATTGAAATGCTCCGCAAGCATACTCTTCACCAGATAGCAGAGTTCCTGATTGTCATCCACAAAAAGAATGGTGTAGTCATTCGACAGTCCCTCGGGACGCTCCAGAACCACTGTCGCAGTATTCAGGACAGGACAACTGTCCTGGGAGGTGTCCTTTCCGATTTCCTCCCCTTCGTATGCCTCCTCTGAGATCGGCAGCCGGACAGAGAAGACATTGCCTTGTTCCGGACTGCTTGACACAGTGATTTCACCTTTGTGAAGAGTGACAAGATCCTTGACCAGAGACAGTCCTATACCGGTTCCGATGGTATTGTGTTTTCTGTAGTCACCTTCGTAGAATCTCTTGAAAAGCCCCTTGATGGTCTTCTCGGACATAGTATCCCCCGTGTTCACCACGTCAATCATCACCATCCCGTCAGCCAGGGATGAAACCTTCACGCTTATGTCCCCGCCCTGCGGAGTGTATTTCGCGGCATTTGAAAGCAGGTTGTACACTATTTTGTCAACCTTGTCCGTGTCATACCAGCCCTCGATCTGGTCCGGGGAACTCGTGAAGGAAAGGTTCTGGGCCTTGCCGGCAATCAGAGGGCTGAAAGCCTCCACACAAGAAGATATGAACTTCGTGAGATTTCCCCTGGAGACGGACAGTTTCAGATTCCCGCTCTCGACCTTTCTGAACTCAAGCATCTGCTGAAGGAGTCTGGTCAGCCTGGTTGTGTTGACAGACAGGACTTTGGGCAGGTCCGGATTCCATTTTCCGCCTGTCAGGCTCTCCACCGATGCATTGATGATGCTCAGAGGGGTCATCAGTTCGTGGGTGACATTGGTGTAGAACTGGAGTTTCAGGTGATTGAGTTCCTCAGCCTTCTGTTTCTCAATCCTGCTGAGCCTCACAAGTTCACGCGCCTTGATGCGGTCGTATGTGTATCTCCAGATTCCGTAGGCCAGAGCAGCAGAAACAAGCAAATATGCCATAATAGCCCAGAATGACAGGAGTGGATGGCGCAACACCTTGATTCTCAGCGTACGTTCGTGGGTTTTGTCACGGCCGAGGGTCTTCAGGCGGAAGATATAGTTCCCCGGAGGTACGTTTTCATAACTTGCAGTGTGTCTCCCCTCGGCATCAATCACCTCTTTCCGGTCATACCCTTCGAGGATGTAGGAATATATGTCCTGCTTTCCGGCGCCCTTGTTCAGAAGGGCGAAACTTATTGAAAACGAATGCACCGTGTGGTCTATCCTGACCATGTCGGCATAGTTGATATCCTTTTCGCAGACTTTCCTGCGCTGTTTTGGGGACATCGACCTCAAAGAAGTCTCTCCGAGACGGAAATCAGTCAGGCAGAGATTCTCCCTCACGGGGGAAGACGGGGTCTGGCTGCGCAGCGGGAAATAGACGATTCCCTTGGAAGAACCGGCGGCAACCGTCCCGTCAGGCAGATTCACAAGAGTGCTGGCATTGAATGACATCGAGGCATCGTGATCCGATAGTGAAATATAGTCCACGTCTCCGATTCCGCCACCTTCGGAGTATGTGAAGGAGACAGCGGCATCGGAAGTAGTCACCCACAGTCGGGAAGTGATGTCCGAGGACATTCCTGTAATACCTTTATTATATAGGGCGGAGATATTGTTGATCTGACTGAACTCCCCTTTCTTCCTGTCGTAGAGATACAGCCCGTCAAAAGCGGACCCTGCCCAGACATTCGAGGCCGGATCCACGAAAAGACAGGAAACATTGTCAGACTCTCCAAGGGACCATCTGACCAGACTGCCGTCGGAAGGGGAAAGACGATACACTCCGTAGTAGTTGGTAGCAATCCAGACTGAGCCGTCACGAGCCGACTTGAGGTCGGTCACAATCACATCCGAAAGAGGGTCCAGGGCAGCATCCGGCAGATAATCCGCAATTGAAAAAACCTTGTTCCCGGGTGTCATCACGAAAACGCCTTTCCTTGTTCCGATCCAGAGGTTCGATGCATTGTCTTCAGCGATTGCAGTCACTCCGAGATGGGCAAATTCCGGATAATCCTCTGCAACAACCCTCCGGGCAGCGTTGCGGGATGAGGGGTCCAGAAGCCATAGTCCCTGACTGTAAGTCCCGAAACAGATTTCCGAAGTACTGCGCCTGCGCGATATTACATCAACGGCCGAAGTGTAGGGGAAATCCCTGAAAGCCGGATATTTCTCGTAAGAGAGGAAACTGCCGTCAAAGGGGTCGTAAAGCACCATTCCGAAACCTATGATTCCAAGCCAGAGACAACCGTCAGGCATAGGAAATATACTGCGTACCGAATTGGTCCTGAGAGACTTCCTGATGTTTTCAAGGGCATCGGTCCTGAAGTCGGCATCGGGACTTTCCACCTTGAAGACCCCCCCGCAGAACATACTCAGCCAGATGTTCCCGTCGTCTGTCCTGAGGATAGAGCTTACCTCATTGTAAGGCAGGTCGTGACCGGGTTCTCCCGGAGCGTAGTTGACGAAAGAGAGAGGATCCGAAATGTCTTCGAGAATGCTCAGGCCGCTTCTTGAAGCCACCATCAGTCTCCCCTCGGAATCCTGTCCGATGTCGTAGATGACGTCATCCAGCAGGGAGCCGGCCTGCGGGGTGTGGGAATACACTGTGCAGGAAAGATTCCCTGGACCATGAGGAGGATCGATCCGGAGCAGCCCCTTTCCCCAAGTGCCGACCCAGAGGCGGCCTTTGAGATCCTTGTAGGCCACATTCGACCAGTAAAGAGGATCTTCTGAATATTTACGGAATGAGAATGTCTTCGTGTCATATCTGTAAAGCCCGTGCTCACAGCAGCACACCCAGAGATATCCCTCCGCATCCTCGCAGATTGAGGACACCCATTCAATGGGATTGCCATCCATCAGGATTGGGGTGAATTCACCTGTGGAAGCCTCGATGTGCCACAGTCCGGAACTTCCCCCTACCCACACATCCCTCCCGTTGGAGCAGCGAATGTCCGAGGCATTGAGCGTTCCCATCCGTGGGTCTGGTCCTGCAAAGGAAATCTGACCATTGTTCTTGTCCAGGGTGTAAACGCCTTTTTCCGACGCTATCCAGAGCTTGTTCCCCTCCGATTCGCAAACCACGTTTATGTGGCAGTCAAACTTCTCCCCATCCGATTCATTCATTCCAAACACCACCGTCGAAGACCCGTCATACCTGACAAGGCCGCTGTAGGTCGGAATCCAGACATATCCTTCACTGTCACTAAACAGCACCCTTACAGCATTGGTAGGCAAGAGCTTGGATGGAATACTCCGGAAAGAAAGAACCTCGGAGGAGAAGGCATTGATGCAAGACAGAACAGTCAGTGCCACAGTCAGCAGGGAACGCAGGAGATTCATTGCAGATATTCGTTTCATAAGCAGAGGAAGCGTGTTTCTGTAAAAATATTCCGTTTTTGGTCGGCTAAGGTAGAAAATTTTCCTAAATATATCCTTTTGTTCCGCGAGCCAAATGGAAACACAGCATAATTCAGTATTTTTGTCATTCTGAATAATTCATCTCTTATGAAACATATAAAACTGATAACCATCATCTTTCTCATCCTGTTCTCCCTCCTTTCCAAGGGAGAGGACAGAATCGGAGTACTTCAAATCAACGTCTGGCAGGAATGTACGTGCGTCCCGGGAGGATTGGACGCCCTTGTGGACAACATCATCGAAAGCAGGGCCGACGTGGTCTTTATGCAGGAAATAAGGAATTACGAAGGGCGGAGGTTCATTCCGCGACTGATTGAGGCTCTCGCCCTGAGGGGCGTGACATTCTACGGAGAGGACAGCACCTGTGACAGCGGAGTCATCAGCAGGTTCCCACTCGTGCAGGACGGAAGGAAATGGGAAGGCTGCGGGTCCGTCCAGAGAGTCAGAATCAATGCCGGAGGGCATCCGGTGGCACTATATTCAGCTCATCTGGACTATAAGAACTATGCCTGCTACTATCCGAGGGGGTACGACGGGAACACCTGGAAGAAGATACCTGCTCCCGAGACCTCCGTGGAAAGGATTCTGGAAATGAACCGGGCTTCCGGAAGGGACGACACCATCAGGGATTTCATCAGACTCAGCAGAGCCGACATCGACGAGGGCATCGACGTGATTCTGGCAGGGGATTTCAACGAGCCGTCGCATCTGGACTGGACTGAGCAGACAGCCTCCCTTTGGGACCACAATGGAGCAGTCATCCCTTGGGATTGCTCCACAATGCTTTACGAAGGCGGTTTTGAGGATTCCTTCCGGGTGGTGAATCCTGACCCTGTGTCCTCCCCGGGCTTCACCTTCCCGAGCGACAACTCCGACTGTAATCCTATGAAACTGACCTGGGCCCCTGAAAGCGACGAGAGGGACAGAATCGATTTCATCTATTACTACGGGGACGGGTCCCTCAAACCCGTGGACAGCAAGGTATTCGGACCTGCAGGTTCGATTGTCCGGGGGAAAAGGACCGTGGAGGAGAATCTTTCTGACATCATCCCCGTGACAGGCAAGTGGCCGACAGACCACAAGGCAGTCCTCACCACATTCGAGTTCACCCCGGTGGCACGAATCTTCACTCCCTCCATCCCGACCATAGTGGACCGGGAGCACAACATCATCTGCGAAATCTGCCTGGAGTCGTTTTCCGGGAAGGACGTACTGGAGAGTGTCGGGGTCACCGTCTCGGGAATTGACCCATCGGCCATCCGGAATGCCAGGCTGATGTACACGGGAACCAGTTCTGCAATATACTCCCGGACCACATCCTACATACTTAAGGACCAGTTCCGCAGAATCGGCGCGGGGCAGGACACCTGGAGACATCCTGCCTTTGCTGTTCAGACAGCATCCTGCAAGGCGGGGAAAGACGGGAGAATCGTCCTGAAACCGGGGAAAAGCCTTGTCAGGGACAGAAATTATTTTTACCTGAGTCTTGAGGTGGACTCGCGGAAAGTGGACCTGAGCGGGACTTTCGGGGTGACAGTGGAGTCCGTGGAACTCAGATGCCCGGTGCAGGACGGGAGCGGCTCTTTACTTCGTCAGGCCAGAATCGTATCCGAAGGTTCCCTTGAGGGTCACCGGTTCGGAATCGCACTGCGCAACCACAAGGATGACAATGTCTTCTCCTACAGAATCCCCGGACTGGTCACCACTCCGAAAGGGACATTGATTGCAGTGTACGACATCAGGCACACCTCCGGGAACGACCTTCAGGACAACATTGACGTTGGTGCCAGCCGGAGTACCGACGGGGGACGGACCTGGGAGAAGATGCGCACAATCATCGATATGGGTGAATGGGGAGGACTTCCGCAGGGACAGAACGGTTGCGGAGATCCTTCAGTGCTTGTGGACAGCAACACAGGAACGATTTTCGTCTGCGCTCTGTGGACGCACGGCCTTGGCAACAGGCACGCATTCTCATTTGCCTCAGAAGGCTACGATCCGATTTCGACCGGACAGATGGTTCTGGTGAAAAGCACCGACGACGGAAAGACCTGGAGCAAGCCTGTCAACATCACCCGTCAGGTAAAGCGTCCTGATTGGAGGATGACCCTCCAGGGGCCGGGACGGGGAATCACGATGCAGGACGGGACTCTGGTTTTCCCGATGCAGTGCCTTGACAGCAAAGGGATTCCAAGTTCAGGAATAATGTACAGCAAAGACGGGGGCGAAACCTGGCACTGCCACTCCAGAGCCTGTGAACGCACCACCGAGGCCCAGGTCGCCGAGATTGCACCGGGAGTACTGATGCTGAACTGCAGGAACGACCGTCGTCAGGGCAGGGTCGTCTGCGTGACTGATGACCTGGGGAAAACCTGGAAGACCCACCCTTCATCAGGAAGCCTCGTGGAACCCGTCTGTATGGCGGGGCTGCTGAATATTCCGGCTTCCGAAAACATCTACGGAAGGGATATCCTCCTGTTCTCAAATCCGGTTTCCGCCCCTGGAAAAGGCAGGAACAACATCTGCATAAAGGCGAGCCTCGATGCCGGGATGACCTGGAATCCGCTTGACTGTCTGCTCCTGGACCAGGAGGAAGGCTGGGGATATTCCTGCCTCACCTCCATCGGGAATGACAAGGTGGGAATCCTCTATGAAGGCAGCACCTCGCACCTTGTCTTCCAGCAGGTCAGGCTGAGTGACATTGTGAAAAGCATTCCCGCTCCCTCAGGGCTGTCCGTCGGGGAAATCTACTCCGACGATATGATTTTCCAGAGGGACGTACCTCTTGAAATTTCAGGAAGGACTGCACCGGGGCTTGAAGTGAAGGTCACCCTGGGGTCATCGACAAGGAAATGCCGTTCGGCACAGGATGGAACATGGAGGGTCCGTATGCCGGCACTCAAGGCCGGGACAGGAATACCGTTCACCGTGACTGACGGACGGGACACCCTGAGTTTCAGCAATGTGGCAGCCGGAGAGGTCTGGCTCTGCTCAGGGCAGTCGAATATGGCTTTTGAGTTGAAGGGAGCCGACACCTTCAGCAAGGAAGGACTGGATGACCCGATGCTGAGGTTCTACGACATGAAAAGCCATCTGAAAACCTGGGGGCTGGTCTGGAGCGAAGAGGATGCGGGGAAGGTTGCACAGGGAAAGTATTACGGCAGGACACGATGGAGCTGCTCGTCTGAGAAGACTGCCAGGGAATTTTCAGCAGTGGGATATTACTTTGGCAAAATGCTCAGGGATAGTCTGAATGTACCTGTGGGGCTGATCTGCAATGCCGTCGGCGGGACGACCACCGAGTCATTCATCAGCCGCAGTGCTCTGGAGAAGGTTCTTCCGGGATTCTGTGACGGATGGTTTGAGGATGAATCCGTGATGGAATGGGCAAAGGAAAGAGCCCGGGAGAATATGTCAGCCTTCAAAGGAGGGTATATACAGCATCCTTTTATGCCGGCATATCTCTTTGAAAACGGCATCCGTCCACTGGAGAGATTTCCAATCAAAGGGGCAATCTGGTACCAGGGAGAGTCGAACGCGGAGAACATCCCGCAGCACGAAATCCTTTTCAGGACCCTTGTGGACTGCTGGAGGCAGACCTGGGATAATCCCGACCTGCCTTTCTACTTCGTCCA
>CAMEBJ010000003.1 GCA_945912085.1 uncultured Bacteroidales bacterium
AGCCGTAGGTCTCGATATATATTTTCGGTTTTGAGGAGTCCTCAATCGGTTTTATGTTCATATCTCTTGTTTCTGGTTGTAGTATCTTCAAATATTGTATATGCAAATATACGCCTTTTTTGAAAGAACAGGCAAATTTTGCTATATTTGCGAGTTACTATGGTTATGAAAAATATTTTTAAGAAACGGTTTTTTGTCATTGCTGCCGTGTCAATGCTTCTGATGATGACGGGCTGTCTGAACCTGAAGGAATTCAAGATTCTTTCATTCAAGGCTGAACAGATTGTGCCGCAGGGTTTCAAGTCCATCAGGGGAGTGGCCACGGTGGAGTACAGCAATCCCTCAGTGGATTTCGATGTGTTCGACATTGAGGGGGCGGTTTACTGCCAGGGCAGCCTTTTTGGCCGGTTCACCGTCGATCCGGTCAGCATCAAGGGAAGGGGAACTTCCTCCTGCACGGTTTCAGGGGTGTTTACAATCACTTCTCCTCTTTCTTCGGTCATCCAGGTTCTGTCTATGCTGACAGGGGGATTCAATGTGAATGACTACACAATCGACATCAATGCCAAGGTCAAGCCAAAGGGCGGTGCCGTAAAGGCAGTCGGGTTGAAGGATGTGCCTGCGGGCAAGGTGACGGGAGTGATAAAATCAGTAAGCAAATGAACAGGATTAGATTGATATTCAGCATTTTGGCAGTTGTGATTCTTTCTGCTTCAAGCCTCCGTGCACAAGATGTGCAGGAAGAGGTGTTGAAAGATTCTGTGATTTACCGCCAGTCAGCGGTACTGGATACTCTTCTTGCCGGGCAGGATCTCTTTTCATCCCTTCCAGCCGTTGCCAAGGGTGACCCGGCTGACGTCAGGGTGCACCAGTCGGAAGGAATTGCCTCTCTGATGGCTTCGCATTTCGCCGCGAACCCGCTCAGGGCAATCCAGGGCTACAGGGTCAGGATTTTCTTTGACAACAGACAGACTGCAAGGGCGGAGAGTGATGCAATGCTGCAAAGGTTTTCCGTCTTGCATTATGACATCCCGGCTTACAGGAGTTATGTAAATCCTTACTTCAAGGTGACCGTCGGGGATTTCCGCACCAAGTCCGAGGCTATGCAACTTCTGGTCAGAATCAGGGACGAGTATCCATCGGCTTTTATCGTGAAGGAGAACATCAATTTCCCTGTCGTTGACAAATCCCGTCCTGTCGTTGCCGACACGGTCAAGGTGATTGTTCCGGTATCGGCAGAAATATCTTTGTGAAATTAAATCTTTTCCGATATGCTGAAACAAGGACTTGAACTCAAGCAGACCCAGAAGCTATCTCCTTTGCAAATCCAGACGATCAAGCTGATTGAGCTTCCTACCCAGGAACTGGAGCAGCGAATCCGCAAGGAACTGGAGGAGAATCCTGTCCTTGACGAGGACATAAAGAGCGAAAGGGAGGACGGGGAGGATGAACCGCCCCGTGAGGTTTCCCTGTCGGACTACAAGGAGGATGATTCCATCCCGAGCTACAAGCTCCGTGTCAACAATTACGGAAAGGACGAGCGCCCGCAGTACAACACTTTCTCGGTCAAGGAGAGTTTCACCCAAAGCCTTCTGGAACAGCTTGGTTTCAGGAATCTTGACGAGCATCAGTACCAGGTGGCGGCTTTCATAATAGGCAGCCTTGACGATGACGGCTATCTCCGCAGGGACATTGAGAGCCTCGTCGACGACATTGCTTTCAGGGCAGGAATCGAAACGGATGAGAAAGAGGTCCTTGACCTTCTGTCAGTCATCCAGGAGTTTGAACCTTCCGGTGTCGGAGCGCGTGACCTGAGGGAATGTCTCCTTCTCCAGATTCGTCATTTGAAGCAGACCCCGGATGTGGTCAATGCGACGGTGATTCTGAAGAATTACTTCAATGATTTCACTGCCAGGCATTTCCAGAGAATCATCTCAAAGATGGGCATTACCGAGCAGCAGATGAAGGATGCAATGGCCCGAATCGTCAAGCTGAATCCTGCTCCGGGAGGACAGATTGACGACACCTACAGCGACCAGGCCCAACAGATTGTTCCGGATTTCATCCTGAACCTCGAAGATGGGAAGCTGAAACTGACAATGCCGCGTTTTTCAATACCTGAGCTCAGGGTGAACAGGAAATATGCTGACATCCTGCTCGAGGCCGCGAATTCTTCGGAAAGGGAGAAGAAGGAGGCTGCGACCTTCGTCAAGAAGAAACTGGATTCGGCGAAATGGTTCGTCGAGGCAATCAAGCAGAGACACAACACTCTGCAGAGCACGATGCAGGCAATCATCGACTACCAGCACGACTATTTTATGGATGGGGATGAGAGCCATCTGAAACCTATGGTGCTCAAGGACATCGCCGAGAGGACAGGTTTCGATATATCCACAATTTCAAGGGTGGTCAACAGCAAGTACATAGAAACCCATTTCGGAATCTATTCCCTGAAATATTTCTTCTCCGAGGGTCTTGAAAATCAGGACGGTGAGGAGGTCTCAACCCGTGAACTGAAGAAGGCCCTTCAGGAATGTGTCGATGCGGAGGACAAGAGAAAACCTCTGACCGACGACCAGCTCGTGGAGCAGATGGTCAGCAGAGGTTACAAGGTTGCGCGTCGTACCATTGCCAAGTACAGGGATCAGCTCAACATCCCGAAGGCACGTCTTCGCAGGGAACTCTGACGCAGGTTGTTTTGTTGAATATTCCTAAATCTTGTCGCCGTAGGCGAGGTCTCCGGCATCTCCCAGACCGGGGACAATGTAGGAATGGCTTGTCAGTTCCTCATCGATAGCCGCAACCCAAAGAGTCACGTTCTTTCCCATTGATTTCTTGAGATGCTCGACTGCATCGGCGCTGGACACCGGGCAGACAAGATGCGTGTAGGCAGGTTCGCCCTCTTCGCAGAGTCTTTTGTAGGCAATCTCGAGGGATGCTCCCGTGGCAAGCATTGTGTCGGCCAGAATCAGGGTCTTTCCCTCCAGGTCCGGAGTGCTTGCATACTCGATGTTGATGTGGAAACTGTCACCCTTGTCGTACTTGCGGTAGGCTGCGACAAAGGCGTTCTGCGCATCGTCAAAGAAATTGATGATTCCCTGATGCAGCGGCAGCCCTGCACGGAGAATAGTGGCTGCAACAATCTGGGTGTCAAGGGTCGGCACCTTTGCAATGCCCAGGGGAGTGATCACGTCCTTGACGGAATAGTCGAGGGTCTTGCTGATTTCATACGCGAAAATTTCTCCCAGGCGTTCAAGATTCCTTCTGAAGCGCATCCTGTCTTTCTGGATGGCCTTGTCGCGCATCTGTGCCACGATGTTGTTGAGGAGGCTGTTTGTCTCCCCGAGATTGATGATCTTCATATTCAAGTCTTTTGTGGATTCGTTCCCGGAGCGGCCGGACTGCAAATATAGAAATATTTTCAGATTGTGTAGGTCGTCTCGTCGGCGAAACTGTAAAAACTTCCGTCACAGATGACTATGTGGTCGATGAGGAAGATGTCAAATGTACTCAAGGCCGATTTCAGGTTTTTGGTCAGGCTGATGTCCGCCTTTCCCGGTTCGGGGTTGCCCGAAGGGTGGTTGTGGGCCAGTATCAATCCGGTCGCTGAGAGCTCAAGTGCCTGTTTGACAATTATCCGGATGTCAGCAGTGGTCTCGCTCAGGCCTCCTGAACTGAGCTTCTGCTTGGAAATCACTTTGTTTCCACGTGAAAGGAAGAGAATGTGACATTCTTCGTGCCTGAGTCCCCGGAATTCGGGAAGGAACTCACGATAGACATCCCTTGGCGTTCTGATAGTGTGGATCTTTCCGTCCGGGACCTCCGAACACATCCGCTTTCCGAGTTCCATTGCGGCAATCACCGTGAGGGCCTTGCTTCTGCCTATTCCCTTGGTCCGGCACAACTCCCTGACGCTCATTCCGGAAAGTCTCGTAAGACTCCCTTCCGCCCTTCCAAGCAGCATCCCCGCCAGGTCGAACACATTGAATTCTTTTGTCCCTGAACGGAGCAGCACTGCAAGAAGTTCTGAATTGCTCAGCGCGGCGGCTCCTTTCTCCAGCATTTTCTCTCTCGGCCTTTCGGCCTTGCACCAGTCTTTGATCTTCATCTGTAATCCTCCCTCTCCGGGCGGATTCCCGCCTTGCCTGCAGACGACAAATATAGTAAATTTAACAAAGGCGACAACGCAGAAATCGCCGCCTTCTGCCGCCTTCCTAAAAGTCGAGCATTTCGGTGGCGGCCAATAGGAAGGCCCCCACCCCATAAACCTCAGTCATCTCCTTCTCAATCTTGTAAGGCGACCCCGCCACCGGCTGCACATATTCCAGTTTGCCGTCTTCAGTCACATATGAACAGAGTGCCTTCCATCCTTTCTCCACGGCCTTCCTGTACTCCTTGCCTTTGAGCAGCCCGTGGTTCACGCCCCACGCAAGTCCGTAGGTCATAAAGCCTGATGCGCTGTTCTCGGCAGTCGGATATGCCTCCGGAGCCAGGAGGCTGGTGTGCCAGGAACCGTTTTCGTCCTGAGTTTTGAGCACCGCCTCGGTCATCCTCAGGTACAGTCCCTTGAAGTAATCGTAAATCGGGTCGGATTCAGGTATCTCCTCAAGAAGGAAGGTGAGACCTGCATAGCACCAGCCGTTGCCCCTTCCCCAGAGAACAGGCTTGCCGTTCTGCTCTGTCTTCTTGAAATATTTGGCATCCCTGAAATAAAGTCCGTATTCCTCGTTGAAAAGCAGGTTTGTCGATGCGACGAATTCCTCCTTCATAAAGTTTACATATTTCCTGTCGCCCGTGATGTTTGTCAGCATTGCGTAAACCGGAGGAGCCATGAAAAGGGCATCGCACCAGGACCATCTGTCAAGCCCTCCTTTCTTGATTCTTATGTCAATGTCCACGTATGTCCTGTTTGCAATGATGGAGTCAGCCCTCTCTTTCGCGTGCACGAGCATCGCCTCATCCCTGTACTGTTCGTAGAGAAGAAGGAACGCCTGTCCGACACATATGTCGTCAGCGTGATAGAGTCTTCTTGCCATCTGCCAGTTGTTCTTCTGTCCTATTCCCATCACGAAATCTTCCGCAGGCTTGTAGCCGGTTTTCTGGGACCATTCAACCATTCCCCTGAAAAGCGCACCGTTGGCCCAGTCAAGAGGAACTCTTTTCTTTCCCCTGTAGGTTTTGTCGCTGAAGTTGGCTATTTGCCAGTCTGTCACCTTGTTGGCGATTTCTTTGATGCCTTCGTCCCTGCTCTTTGCGGACAGGTCCTGAACTGTGCCTGCCATCAGAAAGGCAGCAGCAAAAATGAGGATTGTCTTTTTCATTTTTATGATGTTTTGTGATATTGATCATGATGACAGGGATGCAAAGATATAAAATATTTTAAATTCTGTTACCGGTAACGGATTTTTTTCGCAATTGAAAAAATATTCACTATTTAAGAGTCCGGCCGGACTTGTTTAAACTGAAACAATGCTGTATATTTGGCTCGTTTTTGACAAAAAATCTCCCATGAATATCTTGATGAACCACATTCTACGCCTGGTATTTCCGTTTTTTCTAATGTTACAGAGCATTGTCCTCCGTGCCGGGACGGACGAGGTGTTGAATTCATTCCAAAGAGCCGTCTGCACACCCTACTCCACTGATACAGAAGTGGTAAACAGGGCTGTGGAATACTCCGGGAGAGGGGAAAATTCCATAGATGTGTTGTTGATGCAGCTCTATTTCACCGTGGATCTGCCTCAGGAGGAGATTGACAGGCTTCTGGCTCTTTTTGAAGATGGAGTGTGGCGGGATATTGACTATTCCGACAAATCCCGGGGTGGCTGGCATCCTACCCTGCACGTGACCAGAATCCTGGCCCTTGCAAGGGCCTACCGGTCCGCCTCTTCTGCTTCATTCGGGAATCCTTCTGTCGGGAAAGTCATCCATAGTGCAATGAAATGGTGGTTTGACAATCTTCCTGTCTGCCCGAACTGGTGGCACAATGACATTGGTGTGCCGAAGAAGATGACGGCCGCCCTGCTGCTGATGAAGGAAGAGCTTTCTGAAGAGGAAATCCGCGGTGGGCTGAAGGTTCTGGAGACATCCGCTTTCGGGAGAACCGGTCAGAACAAGGTCTGGCTTGCAGGCAACCAGCTGATGAAAGGCCTGCTCATCGATGATGAACAGCTTGTTGCCGAAGCCGTCCGGCAGATAACCGAGGAAATCCGGGTAACCCTGCAGGAGGGTATCAAACCGGACTGGTCCTTCCACCAGCACGGAATGCAGCTTCAGTTCGGGAATTACGGTCTTGCCTATGCCGAGGGGATTTCGTTCTGGATGAGAGTCCTGGACGGGACTCCTTTCGCTTTCAGTCCGGAGCAATGCGACATCATCGGGAATTATGTTCTGGAAGGCCTTTGCAGGGCGGTCTGGAAGGGATTCTTCGACCCTTCTTTCTGCGGAAGGCAGCTGCACATCAGAGGCGGGAGGGGCAAGGCGTACACTCTTGCAGTTGTCGCCGGCAATCTTCTCCAGACACATTGGTGCGGATGCGGAGTGGAATCTCCGGATGCGGAGATGATTCGCAGGAACAAGCTGATGTCCAATCTGATGGAGTCCGTCTTCCATCCGGAGTCTTCTGAAAACGAAATCACCGGAGCGACATATTACCCTTACTCTGACTGCGGAATCTACAGGACGGGTGACTGGTATGCCTCAGTCAGGATGTCCTCGACAAGGACCATCGGCTTCGAGTTTACCAACAATGAGAATCTTCTTGCGAATTTCTCGGCTGACGGTGCCCTGCTGACTATGATTGACGGGACGGAGTACGAGGACATCTTTGCCTGCTGGGACTGGAGGAAGGTGCCCGGGGTCACCGCCTATGATGATTCCCTTCCAATCAGATGCCGCAAACAGGAATACCACAGAAGGAACCATTCCGAAAATGTCGGAGGAAAGGTGGATGGAGACCTGATGGCAACCTGGATGGAACTGGACAGGGACAGTCTCTATGCCCGCAAGGCCATGTTCTTCTTCCCTGACCGCGTCGTTGCCCTTGGTGCCGACATAAGGTCCCTGGACCCGTCTTTCAGGGAACTGACCACTGCGGTTGACCAGACGAACTATGTCTGCGAACCGGTGAGGGGCAGGAACTGGATATGGCACGCAGAAAAGGCATACATATCCCTTGACGGAGGTAAGTTGCAGATGACTGACGGTTTCCAGGAAGGAAGCTGGGAGAATATTGCTCCGTTCTACAATGGAGTGACCGACAGAAAGAGAGTTTTCAAATGCTGGTTCAGCCACACTCCGGGAGAGACTCCGGGAGGATATGCCTATATGATTGTGCCGGGCGTTTCTGCACGGAAGGCTGCATCTCTTGCCCGCGACCGCTCGGTGAAAGTCCTCAGAAACGATGCCGCCTGCCAGGCGGTCAGCTATGGGGGAGTGGTCTGTGCAATAGTGAATATACCGGGAAAATATTCACTTGCAGGGCATACCCTTGAGGCAGATCAGGCCGGTGCATATTTCTTAAGATAGCAGACCGGTCCGTATTTCGAAAAAATAGCAGACTGGTTCATATTTCGTAAAAAATGAAGGGAAAAATCAGATCTTCGTGGATTGCGACCGTCCTGCCTTTGCTGGCGGTCCTCTTGCTTCCGGCCGTTTCAAGGGCCGGGTCGCGCGTTGTCACTTCACTCCCGAACCTGACCGTACGTTCGTTCGCACAGGATGGCAGCGGTTTTATGTGGATTGCGACTGACAACGGTCTGTGTCGTTACAGCGGCCACGATTATCTTTATTTCTTCAATGAACCGGACACTGAAGGAACCCTTCCCTCCGACAAGGTGAGGAAACTTGCCGTTGACGGGAACGATGTACTCTGGGTTTTGACTGACAAGGGATTGTGCTATTATGACAGACTCCTGGATTCTTTCCGTGGGGTGGCCCTGCCCTTTGCGGTGGACGGACTCCTGGTAAGAGGAGACGGAATTGTCTGCTATGGCGGGAACGGGACGGTGGTGGTCGATGCATCAGAGGCAAAGGTTGTCAGAACATTGACGGAGCCCGGCCACAGACTTTCCTCGATGATTGCTGATTCAGCGGGGAATATCTGGGGATGCCTTGCCGACAGTCTCACGGTTACAAGATATTCCCCTGACCTGGAAGAGTCCGGCTCGGTCAGTCTGCCCGTGCACTCCTCTTTCAGGACGATGGCTTTCGATTGCCGGGGAAGACTCTGGACCGGTCGGGAGAACGGGCTGTCGGTGATTGACACCTCGTTGATGTCGCCCCTGGTACCTCCGGATGCAGCCCTCTGCATCGAGGCGGTGCGCGGGAATGAAGTCTCTGTAATGCTGTCAGTCGGGAGCACTATGTATTTCTGTATGCCGGGAGTTGGGATTTATACGCTTGACATGCAGAACGGGCAATTCAGGAAGGATATCGCCAAAAGGTTCTCCCTTAGCGACGTAAGTGATTTCTGCTGCGCGTGCCTGGACTCGGAGAACCATCCCTGGATCGGAACTCTGGACCGCGGCTTCGGAGTGAGATTTCTTGAGAAGAAGAATTTCAGCCTCTCCTCTGGACTTTCACGGAACACGGTTGGACGCTACATCAACGGTATGACGGTTTCCCACAGGAGCGGACTGGTCTTGATGGCGAGTTACTACAAGGGACTCGTATTCTATGACATCGGAAGGTCCGGAAACAAATGGCTCAGTTACGGAAAGGATCCGGTCCTGTCCTCCATCGGGAAGATGGGAATCCGGACTCTGATGTGCGATTCACGGGACCGGCTCTGGCTGAATATGGAGGGCAAGGTGGCCGTGTGCAGCTTTTCGAAGACAGGGCTCCGCTCAGGACACATAGTCTGCCGGGATATGGAGGTGAACAGATTCGTCGAGGATGGTGACGCGGTCTGGTTCTGCACCGAAGAGGGACTGGTGCTTTGGAGGGACGGAAAAGTCGGGGCACGGCTCTTTCAGGAATATGAGGTCCTTGATGCGCTTGTGATGGAAGAAGGAAAGCTGCTGGTCGCCGTGGACAATTCCGGTTTGTTCGAGGTTGACATCCGGGACCTGTCATTCAGGCAGTTGCCTCTGGTGGATGAGGAACTGAAGCATCTTCTTCAGAATCCTTCCGTTCTGCATCTTTGTGGCGGAGATCTCTGGGTGGGAACCCATTCCAGAGGTCTGTTCGGGTTCTGCGAAGGAGGGCAGGTCAGAAGGTACGACACCTCCAACGGCTTGGGCAGCAACGACATCAGCGGAATTGAGAATGACATTGAAGGAAACATCTTCGTCAGCACTTCCTACGGTCTGTCAGTCATTACGGAAAAATTCCCCACCCCTGTGACCTACTATCAGGGACGGTGGATGGACACCCAGCAGTTCTGTCCGCGCAGTTCTGCCGCCTATGGCAACAAACTTTTCTTCGGGGGGAACACTGGCTGCGCCTATTTTGAATCGGACAGGATCATATCGAACATTTCGGATGCTTCGGTGAATGTCGTCCTGACTGAGTTGAGCGTGAACGGGGAGGTTATGACTCCCGGCCGGGGAGGCGTTCTGGAAAAGCTCATCAACGACACGGACAGAATCGTGCTCAAAAGCAGCCAGAACACTGTCGGGCTCAGATTCGACTATGTTTCTTTCATAGCAGAGGAGAATGTGAACTTTTTCTATAGCCTGACGCAAAAGGGAACCCCGTCGGATTGGATTGACATCGGGAGGCACAAGAGCGTGAATTTCTCACATCTGCCTTCCGGACACTATGTCTTTGAGCTAGCCTCCACAAATTTTGACGGCTTTCTGAGCAGAGAACCGCGCAGACTTGAGATTATCGTGCGGAAATCCCCGTGGATATCCTGGTACTCCATCCTCATATATGTCCTTGTCGTCAGCCTGACGGTTCTGGCAGTGGTCCGCTTCGTTATGCAGAGGAAGGTGCGTGCGGCTGAACTTCAGGTGATGAAGGAGGAACTGGAGAGGGTGACAAGCCTATTCCGCAGCAGCGTTGATTCCCATCAGAATGCCCTGACTGGAATTGAGAGTGGTTCTGAGGACTCCGGTCAGGAGGACAGATGGCAGGCTCTTCCGGAGGCTGACAGGGAGTTTATCAATTCCGTTACGGATTACATTGTGACACATATGACAGGTGCCCCTATCAGCATCGAATCCCTTTCCGAGGAGATGTGTATGAGCCGTGCAAGTTTCTTCCGCAAGATGAAATCCCTTACCGGAATGACCCCGAACGATTTCATTCTTTCTTACCGTCTCGACAAGGCCGCCTCAATGCTGAAAGAGGGTAGATGGAGGGTAAATGAAATATCCGATATGCTCGGATTCAGTTCGCAGTCGCATTTCTCAAAAGTATTCAAGAACAAATTCGGCGTGTCTCCTAAAGACTGGCACTGAGAGGTCCTGGAGGCCGTGTCCGGTAACGGTTGAGATTCTCAGACAAATTTCTGATACTCCCGTGTCCGTCTTTTGAGACCATAACATTTAATTTTGTCTCGTCCAAATATGTTATGGTTTTATGAAAAAATCTTCATTGCTTCTCTTTCTGCTTCTGTCGTCGCTCGGGCTTGTCGCCCAGAGCAGGAAAGCAAAGACCGTCACACAGACTTCGGTGAAGCCTGCCTCTGTCGTAGTGAACGAGGCAACGGCAGTCAATCCTCCCGAGGGTTCGCTCAACGGGACGAAGATTGACGGCTACAAGGGTATATGGTTCACCATCGGACAGGCCCGTTCCGATTACGGTGACAAATATTCCGGAGGCCTTGGGACCTACACTATGAAACATATCCCGATGGCAGTCTATGCTCCCCAGGTGAACAGGACTTTCTTCGTGTACGGAGGGACAAGAGCGACGGAGGACCCTTATCTTCTCTGTATGATAGGATGTTACGACCACACTACCGGAATGTTGTGCAAGCCTGTGGTCGTTTACGACAAGGGATGCCTGAAAGTAAGTGACCCCCACGACGATCCGACCATCCAGATAGACAGGGACGGCTACATCTGGGTTTTCGTGGCAGGACGCGCCAACAGAAGGCCCGGAATCCGCTTCCGGAGCGAGAAACCCTGGGATATCTCGTCATTCAGGTATGTCAATGAGAGCATAATGGCCTATCCCGAGGTTATATATGACCCAGAAAAGGGTTTCTTCCTTTTTGAAACGAGATATGACGGAGTCAGACGCACCTTCTGGCAGACAAGTCCGGACGGTGTGGAATGGTCTGATTATTACCCTATTGCCTCAATCATCGAACCGGGCGAGGAAAAGTCGGGACACTATCAGTTCGCCAATTATGACGGAGAAAAGCTCGTCTGCTGCTTCAACCGTCATGTCAACGGCAATGTGGACACCCGCACCAATATATATTATATACAAAGTACCGACTGGGGAAAGACCTGGACCACGGCCGACGGCACTCCGGTTGAACTTCCCGTTCTCAGGGAGGAAGGTCCGGCCCTGGTTCGCAATTTCCGCAATGAGGGAAAGAACTGCTACATCAAGGACATCAATTTCGACTGCAAGGGTCGCCCTGTAATATATTATGTCACGAGCGACAATCATCTGACCGGACCTGCCGGGGGAGCGAGAGTCCATTCTGTGGCACGCTGGACAGGGAAGAAATGGGAGTTCTCCACCTTTGCCGAATCCACCCATTGCTATGACAGCGGAAGTCTCTGGTCGGATGGGAAGGTTATGACCATCATCACCCCTTCGGATGCAGGACCTCAGTATTGGGGAACGGGAGGAGAGATGGTGATGTGGAAGAGCCGTGACTGCGGAAAGACCTGGAAGCGGGCTCGCACCCTGACCCACGACAGCCCGAGAAATCACGGATATGCCCGCAGGCCTCTTAACTGCAATGATGGTTTCTACGCATTCTGGGCGGACGGGAATCCGGACAAGAGGAGCATTTCCTACCTGTATTTCTGCAACTCCAGGGGGGACGTTTTCAGGATGCCTTACGAGATGACGCAGGAATGGGAGAAGCCGGAGAGAGTGACATTCTGATGATTCCTGAGGTCCAGTAAGTTGACTATAAACACAATAACTATTAACCGATATGAAACCTTTGAGATGTTTGATTGCACCGCTTGCAATTCTTGCGGGATTTGCACTTGGCGGGTGTTCAACTTCAGAGCCGGAGCCTGATGGCGTGGAGAAAGTCGGGATGGACGGTCTTCAGGATGAAATCCGTTTTACCTACGATGCAGCCGATCCTTTCACATTCACGGTGAACGCCAACAGGACCTGGTCCGTAACCAGGGATGCAGCTCTGGATTGGTTCACGATTGATCCGATGAGCGGACGGACGGGAAGGACGGCGACAGTGACAGTCAAGGCCTCCTTGAATGATGATCTTGAGCGCAGAGGCTCTTTTGTCTTCTCCTGCGGTTCCGTCAACAGGACTGTCACTGTGATTCAGGATGCTTTTCCTATTGTTCCGGAACTGAAAGTCAATCTTGAGGAGAAGGTAATACCTTTCAAATTCAATGTACTTGATCCGGTTCAGTTCACTGTCTGGAGCAATGTGGCCTGGAAAGTGGAAAAAACGGGTCTTGACTGGCTGGAAGTCACTCCTATGCAGGGAGAAAGGAAGACGGAGGTTACAGTGACGCTTACGCCTTCAATCAATGAGGGAGCTGCCAGGGAAGGAACCCTGACCTTTAAGGCGGAGGGAGCGCAGGATGTGGAAGTCAGAGTTACCCAGACAGAGTTTGTGGACGATCCTATTTTCACTTTGGATGGTCTTCCGGAGGGGAATTCCATTGAGTTTGACCGCAAGCCGGGAGAACCTCTTGTCCTGACAATTGTCACAAACAGGAACTGGAGCGCAATCAAGTCCGAGGGACTTGACTGGTTGAGCGTTACTCCGGATTCGGGAGTGAAGAATCTTGACGGAGTTTCCGTTCAGGTTTCCGCATCAGTCAATAATTCCGCAATGCCAAGAAACGGTACGGTTACTTTCAGGTCTGCTGACAGTGCAAACCAGGATGTTGTCCTGACAGTTTCCCAGAGGGGATTGACGTCCGAGTGGAAATGGACCCTTGAGGACGGTTACCTGCAGGAGAACAGAAAACAGACGTGGGTTGATCAGAACAAGTCCCTCAGTGATGACGGCTCCGCCCTGATGGAGTGGGTAATCGCGAATGAGGACAGCAAGTATGCGGACCTGACGAAGAGAACTGCCATCATCAGTTCGGATAAAGCCGGACATTACGCCTTCAAGGAAATCTGGGGGAATGACAATCTCCAGTTCACCGTTCCGGTTGAGGATCTTCCTGCGAATTCTAAGGTTACTCTTCAGATAGCGATGTCCGGAACCAAGTATGCTCCGGCTTTCTGGACCGTGGAGTACTTCGAGGACGGGGAATGGCACGCCACCAGCATTAAACCTGGCTTGAAGACAAAGAAGGGAATGCCTGCCGACAACACCTTTGACGAGGCAACCTTTGTGCTTCCTGATGCAGACAAGGTGGTCAATATAAAGGAAACGGCAGTCTTCAAAAATGCTGTGGAAAAGGGCGAACTGAAACTGAGAATAAGATGTGCCGAAGGTAAATATACGGTTAATTTCAACAACCAGTCCAAGGCCCATGCTTCCGGTACCGTCCGTTTCCGCCAGTGGAGTGACGGAACCTGCAACGAGATCCGAATCAAGATAGAAAAATAAAACTCAATCATTATGAAAAACGGTTGTTTGAAAATATTCATATCCGTTCTGTTGCCTTTGTCCCCGTTCCTTCTTGCAGAAGTGGATGTGCTGGCAGGTGGAACCCTCTTGCAGGTTGTCCGGGAACAGTCGGATCCGGTAACGGTGCAGGGCATTGTCATTGATACTGACGGATTGCCCGTAATCGGCGCCGCCGTGATGGTCAAGGGAGTGAAGTCCTCAGGGACGGTAACGGACATTGACGGAAGATTCGAGATGAAAGTCACGCAGGGAACTGAACTGCTGGTGACCTGTCTGGGCTATCAGGAAAAGTATGTCTCTTTCGAGGGGAAACCTCTCAGGATTGTGCTGGAGGAGGAATCCACCCTGCTTGAGGAGACAGTCGTGGTCGGCTATGGCGAGCAGAAGAAGGAGAGTGTCGTCGGGGCAATCTCGCAGATTGCTACCGAGGATATCGCCAACACCGGTACCACGAACATCACAAATGCCATTTCAGGAAAGCTTTCAGGCGTGACCACCATCCTCAATGGTGGTCAGCCGGGAAGCAGCGATGCGACCATCCTCATCAGAGGTGTGTCCAGCTGGAACGGTTCGGCTCCTCTGGTGATGGTGGATGGCGTGGAGAGAAGTTTCTCCGACCTGGACCCGAACGAGGTTGCCACCATTTCTGTGCTGAAGGATGCTTCCGCGACGGCTGTTTTCGGAGCCAAGGGAGCGAACGGTGTCATTCTCGTGACAACAAGGACAGGCTCAGTCGGAAAGCCGAAGATGACCGCATCGGTGACCTACGGACTGGATTTTCCGACGGGACTTCCCGACCACATCTCTTCCGCCACTACTGCCCGGATGCTGAATGTGGCTTTCAGGAACGCCCAGAGTTTCGGTTCTCTCTATCCTCAGAGCATCATCAACGAGTACGCCAACCCGTCAACGCGGGTTAACTCCGTCCGCTACCCGGACAACAACTGGTTTGATCTGGCACTCAAGGATGTGGCTCAGAGCGTGACCGCCAATTTCTCGGTCACGGGAGGAACTGACAAATTGAAATATTTTGCTTCTTTCGGCTACACCAAGGAAGGTTCCATTTTCAGGGATTTCACGAACTGGGGTGCATCCAATTTTACCTACGACAGGGTGAACTACCGTGTGAATCTTGATGCGAACCTGACAAAAACCACACTCCTGACAGTGAAGGTGGGAGGAAGCCTCGGAATCCAGAATGTCCCGACCGGAACGGGAAGTGTCACCCCGACGAAGTTGTTCGGCTACATGTACTCATCCTCACCGATGATGTATCCGGCCTATTATCCGGACTGGCTTCTGGATGAAATTCCGGACACGGACTATCCGGACCTGAGGGGAGACAGAATCGCCTCCTCCGACGGTGCCTACTATGACAATGTCGTCAAGCTCCTCGGTTACGGCTCTTACGAGCAGACCGTTTCGAGCAAACTCTTCACGGACCTGAAACTCAAGCAGAACCTTGATTTCATCACCAAGGGACTGTCCCTGACGGCAAATGTGTCCCTGAGCACCTATTACTCAAGGATTTCACAGACTGCCACGCATTCCAATCCGGTGTTCATCCTCAATTGGGACGTGTATGATGCGCAGAACGGTGACAATCCTTGGCAGAACAACAAGGCTGCGGGTGAGGAGGTCTATGAGCAGCCGGGTTTCGCGGTCACAAAGGGAGGAGTGTCGAACAACTACTATCTGACATTCTACTGGGAGGCCGCCCTGAACTATGCCAGGACTTTCGGTGACCACTCGGTCAGTGCCCTTGCCCTTTTCAACCAGAGGGAGAACATCAAGACCACAAACTTTCCGTACAGGACGATGGGTCTTGTGGCAAGGGTGACCTACGACTACAAAAAGAAATACCTCATCGAGGCCAACCTCGGTTACACCGGCTCGGAACAGTTCTCTCCGAAAAACCGCTTCGGTCTCTTCCCGTCCGTGGCCGTGGGCTATGTGATTTCGCAGGAGAGATGGTGGAAGGATGCGATGCCTTGGTGGTCGAAGATGAAGCTCCGCTACTCCGACGGCTTTGTCGGAAGTGACCAGACCTCATCAAGATGGCTCTATTACAGTTCATATTCCAAAAATGGTGGTTTCGTGACGGAAGACAGTGCCGCAAATGAGGTCGCGCAGTGGGAGACCGCTCACAAGAGGGACCTTGGCATCGAGATGGGCTGGCTCAAGAACAGACTGACCCTCAATGTTGACCTTTTCAACGAGAACAGGGAAAATATGCTTGTCAACCCGAATGTGACAATGCTTGTCGGAACCAACTACAAGGAGGTCAACAAGGGCTCGATGAAGAAACACGGAATCGACATCGAACTTGGTTGGAAAGATGTGCGAAGCAGCGGGTTCGGCTACAATATTTCCGGGATGGTGTCTCTGAATGAGAACCGTATCACGAACTATGAAGATGCTCCTTACGCGCCTGATTACCAGAAGGTTGCCGGCAAACCTTACAAGGGACAGACCGACGGGGTGAGCCTCGTGGACGGAGGCTACTACACCAGTGTGGATGACATCCACAACTACCCGGCCTATTCTTCCAACTGGCAGTATGTCAATGTCGGAGCCTACAAGTATCTCGACTATTCGGCTGACGGTCTGCTGAGCACCGACGACCTTCACGCAATTGCCGGAAGCCAGTATGCCCCTCTGAGCGGTTCGCTGAACTTCGGACTTGACTACAAAGGCTTTGAATTCAGGATGCTATGGACCGGAAGTTACGGTAAATATGTGGAATACAACCGTTCCTGGGAAATAGAATTCAACAAGGGCGACTACAAGGTCAACAAATCCCAGATGGACTACTGGAGGCCGGACAATCAGGATGCAACTCACGCCACCCTCGTTTATGGCGGCCCTTCTGGCCATCCGATGTATATGTGGGCCGGAGGAAATCCGGACAACGGGTATGCGATGATGCTTGAGGGACGCACCTGGAGGAGGGCCGACTATCTCAACCTCAGGGAAGTTTACCTGGGCTACACCATCAAGTCGAAGAAATTCTACAGGAATTCCGGATTGAGGAGCCTGAATTTCTCCATCACCGGGAACAATCTCTGGACGCTGACCAACCTGCTTGAGGGAGACCCTCAGAGCACGACTTTCACAAGCGGATTCTATCCGAATATGCTCAAGGTCAAGTTCGGAGTAAAAGTGGGATTCTAAAGAGGGAGGTTCAAATGAAGAAAATATTCAACACAATAATGATTTCAGCTGCAGTTGTTCTGACAGGATGCAACTGGCTGGACATCAATCCGGAAACGGGTCTTGACGAGACCGAGGTCTTCACTGTCTGGGACAACTTCAAGGCCTACTTCGACTATGTCTATGACGGTTCGACCGGTTCCTATGAGACCAACATCAAGCTTGGCTATCCGCTTTACCTTGACACCTGGAACCTGCGTTTCACCTGGAATGCAATGACGGATATGTCCGACTGCGGCCGTCTGGTCAGGGCCCAGAACATCAAGGCAGGTACTCTCGGGGCGAATGTCTCCGTCTTTACCACCGATCTCGCAAGAAGGCCGGGCTCCTATTCTATGTTCAAGATTATCAGAATATGCAACAAAGTCATAGCCAACATCGACAGGGTTCAGAACTGTCCGACCGCGGCTGACAGGGAAGACATCCTCGGACAGGCATATTTCGTCAGGGGTTACGCCCATTTCGTCCTCTGCCGCTACTTCGGAGGTATGCCTTACCTTGACAAGGCTCTCGAAGCCGACGATGACTGGGATCTCCCGAGACTTTCCTCCTACGACACCTACCGCCTGTGCGCAGAGGATTTCGAAACGGCTTACTCCCATCTTGCCGCGGCGGGAAAGGTAAGGCGTGATGCCGGACCAGGAGAACCGGGCCACCTGAATGCCCCTGATCAGGCCAGACCGAACGGAGTCGCTGCAAAGGCGATGAAGGCCCGCGCCCTTCTGTACGCGGCCAGTCCGTTGAGCAACACAAGGGGAGAGGCTGACTGGGCGGATGCCGCAGATGCCTGCGCCGAGGCACTCAGGGTGGCGCTGGACAGTCAGTACGAACTGTTGCCGGCAGCTTCCTGGCAGAACAATTACATCAAGTCCAAGTACACCAACGAGACAATATGGGGCTATGATTTCGGTTCTGCGAAGGCCAGTTCATCAGCATTCTCCTGCATCTACACATACGCCCTGTCCAATTACACCAATGCCAGCGGAGACTGTCCGACCCAGAACTTCGTGGACAAGTTCGAGACAATTCTCGGAGAACCTCTCGAGACCGAGGCGGACAGGACGGCAGCGGCGGCAGCGGGACACTACAATGAGCAGAATCCTTACGCAGGACGTGACCCGAGACTTGACCTGACAGTCCTTCACGACGGGAGTGTGGTGTCAGGCTGTGCGACGGGAATCAATTTCTACTACGACCCTGCAACCAAGACCTATCCCGGGACGAAGATTTCCGGAGCTTCTGCGCAGCGGTTCTTCGGCAATGAATGGGGTTCCCAGGACGGTAAAGGGTACACAAACACAGGATATATGGTCAACAAATGGTGGGATGGCAAATTCAATGTCAGCTACAACCGTTCGGACCCTCTGATCCGTCTGGCAGAACTCTATCTGAACTATGCCGAGGCCGTTAATGAAGCCTACGGCCCGCAGGGCAAGGCCGCAGGTTTTGAGATGACTGCCGTCCAGGCCGTCAATGCCGTCCGCACAAGAATCGGAATGCCGGACGTTCTGGACAGGTTCACTGCCGACAGGGATGCATTCAGGGAGCGTGTCCGCAATGAAAGGACTGTGGAGCTCGCGTTCGAGGGGCATCATTACTACCTCGACATCCGCCGCTGGAAGATTGCTCCGGTGACGATGACAAGACCTCTGACGGGAATGTATGTGGAGAAGGTGCCTGTCAGTGCCGAATATCCTCTTGGCAGGAGGTTCGAGCGCCGTGCTATCCCGTCCAACAGGCAGAGTACCTGGAAGGATGCGATGTACTACCTTCCTTTCCCTGTGGAGGAGGTGAACAAGATGAAGAATTTTGTCAACAACCCAATTTGGTAAAACGACCGGAATATGAAAAAATACTATATTAATATATATGTCGTACTTGCGACTTTGTGCCTGCCACAGCTTTCCGTCGCTTCCGGGGTTGTTCCGGAAGACTCCGTGGCTCTCTGCCCGGCGACAGGTTTCAGGGCACTTGAAAGTGTCGTTCTTCCCTACGGAGGAAATATTGACAAGTCGCTGACAACAGGCAGTTCATCCTCCTGGAACGGAGATGCTCTGAACCGGTATCCGACAAGTGATATCCGTCTGGCTCTCAACGGAATCATTCCAGGTCTCGCCGTCACCGAGAAGAGCGGAATGACCGGAGGATTCTACGGATTCGAGTCTGACAGGTGCACTGTGACCTCGAGAGGTTTTTCGATGACTATGATTGTGGACGGAATGCCGGTTTCGGCCTATGAGGTTCAGCTTGATCCTGAGGAAATAGAGTCCGTTTCCATTCTTCGTGATGTCGTGGACAAGGCACGATTCGGTGCGAGGGCTTCAGGGGGAGTCATCTATGTCACTACAAAGAGGGGACGTGCCGGACACAGAAACATCAATGTCGGTGTGGAAAGCGGTGTGAGTGTCATCGGGAGGATGCCTGAGTGGGTGTCCGGAGTGGATTATGCCAATCTCCAGAATCAGGCCCTTGAGGCTTCCGGACGTCCTGCCATATATTCCGAGGCTGACATTGAGGCATTTGCCGCTCTCAGACCTGATGACCTGTATCATCCGAACGTGGACTGGCGTTCCCTTATGTACAAGAAAACCAAATCCTACAGAAGGGCTTCCGTGTCGCTCTCAGGCGGTTCTGAAGCCGTAAGATATGCCATCTGTCTGGGTTACCTCGGAGAAGGAGATATCTACAGGCTCGGTAAGGATGCAGAATACAACAGAGCGAATATCCGTGCAAATCTTGATGTCCGCATCACACCGACTCTCGGTTTCAAACTCGGAGTCTCTTCCAATCTTGCTTTCCGCACATCCCCTGTCTGCGGGAGTGTAAGCACTGACGTCATTAATGAGTTCGACAGGTTCATAACCGCGACCAACACCACTCCTTCAGTGGCTTTCCCGATACATCTCGGTGTCAATTCCGAGAACGGGGGCTGGATTTACGGTGTCAGTGAGAGATATCCTTCGAGTCCCTATGCCGCTCTTGTGGAAAGAGGTTTCACTACGATGAGGAGTCGTTCCGGCATCATAAACGGAACGCTTTCCTGGGATGCACGCAAACTTCTCAAGGGACTGAGCTTCGCTTCGAACTTCGGATTCGATGTCCTGAATATGGACAGAATCGGAAAGAATCCGGATTACCTTGCAATGATCTACAATCCTCAGACCGGAGAATCCCTGAAAACAGCTCACGAGGGAGCAAAGGTTTCCGGAAAGAGCAATTACGGGAAGTGGTATCACCAGAGGCTGTTTTTCAATGAAAGGGCTGAATACAACCTGACAAAGGGAGAACACCGGCTCAATGCAGCCGCCATGTACTACCTTGAGATGACCGAGAGGAGCGGATCCTCGCTGAGGGAGAGGCAGCAGACTGCCATAGTCAGTGCCGACTACTCCTTCGGAAAGCGTTACCTTCTTCAGGTAACCCTCAACACCACCGGATCTTCGATGTTCAGAAAAGGCAAAAGATTCGGTTTCTTCCCTTCCGCAGGTCTTGGATGGGTGATTTCCGAAGAAAAGTTCCTGAAAGACTCCAGGAATGTCAACCTGTTGAAAATCAAGGCTCAGTATGGCAAGACTGCCTACAATCCTTTTGGCTCACAGAATCTTTATGAAGACAGTTACAGTTCTGACAAGGCTATTTCTTTCGGCCCGGCATCCCAGGGCTTCGAATGGCTCGGGTCCTACACCCGTTACGCTTCCTATGCCACGACCCTCAAGAGGCTAGGGAATTCAGACCTGACCTGGGAAGACCGCAGGGAACTGTCAGTCGGATTTGAAACTGCCTTCTTTGAAAACAGGCTTTCTGTCAATGCGGATTACTATTACATCCTCCGTGACGGCATCATTACCGACATCAGTTCAGTGAATCCTCTGCTTTACGGAATGGATGGAGTCTCCACATACGCCAATTACAACAAGGCTTCATATTCCGGTGGAGAGATTTCTGTGAACTGGACGGACAGGATTGGAAAGTTCGAGTATTCGGTAGGAGGCTGGCTCCTCATTCCAAGAGGCAGGTGGCTTCGCTACAGTGAGAACGAAATCAACTCCTACAATCGCGTCGAGGGCAGCGCCATTGGCAGCTACCACGGCTACCGGTGCATCGGCAAATTCGAATCCGAGGAGGAAATCGCGTCTTCGCCTGTTCAGGCGTTCGACAGCAAGGTGGAGGTTGGAGATTTGAAATATGCCGACCTGAACGGAGACAACAAGATTGACTCGAACGACCTGACGATAGTAGGGAACACTTCCGCAAGGTATGTATATTCCGTAAATATATTTCTGAAATATGGAAAATTCGACCTTACGGCTGTGGGAGTCGGCCGTGCCGGATTCGACACTCCGCTCACGAACTCCTACTTTTGGAATGGATGGGGTACGGACAATTACTCCGCTTTTGTCAGGGACAATGTCGGCGGGGCATATCCGAGGCTTTCCTACGACAAACTGACCAACAATTTCCAGAAATCCGACTTCTGGCTGAGAAAAGGCGGATGGT
>CAMEBJ010000004.1 GCA_945912085.1 uncultured Bacteroidales bacterium
CGATGGCAGTTCTGGAGAGAATTCCGCTGACGGGGCTGGCGGGAGAAACGAGTCGGGAAATATGTCAAAACCAAGAAAAACAAAAGAATGAAAAGAACCCTTGCCCCCTACGACTGGTTCCTGATAACAGGAGTGGTCGCCTCCAACCTCATCTATTCTTTTCTGGAAAAGGAATTCGACCCCGTGGGGTCACTGGCCTGCATCGCCGGGGTCATCTGCGTGGTGCTCGTCGCCAAAGGCAGCATCTGGAACTACCTTTTCGGAGTCATCAATGTCTCCCTCTACGCCTGGATATCCTACAAGGCAGCCATCTACGGAGATGCCGGTCTGAATGCCTTCTACTATTTTCCGATGCAGTTCATCGGCTGGTGGCAATGGAGGAAGAGAGGTGCGTCGGCATCCTCGAAGGAGGGCGGTGAAACAACGGTGAAAGCCCGCCGGATGACCCTTGTGCAAAGAATCCTTCTTTTCATCGGGTGTGCAGTGCTGATAGTCGGAGTGGGCTTCCTGCTGAAATACCTCAACGACCCGCAGCCTTTCAAGGATGCCGCCACGACAGTCCTAAGCATCATCGCCCAGGCCCTGATGGCCCTTGCCTTCATGGAGCAATGGGTTCTCTGGATTACCGTCAATGCAATCAGCGTTGTGATGTGGTGCGTCTGCGTGGCGCGCGGAGAAGCCCACGCCGGCATAATGGTGATAATGTGGTGCTTCTACCTGCTGAACTCCATCAACGGCCTGCGCGTCTGGCTCAAACTCAGCGCCGGCAAGTAATTCTCCCCTTTCGCTTTCATTTGTCCTCACAGAGGTCCCCTTTTGAGGACGGGACAGCCCAAACCCCGCATTTGTCCTCAAAAATACGCACTTTTGAGGACGAGACAACCAAAAAAGGACACTGTAGTTTCTGTAGTAAGTCTGTGAAGAAGAACTGCTTGTCAGAACGGAGGTTATCATAAACTACATCCCCGCAATGGCAGGTTTGATCAGACCGAAGATGATGTAGGCTACCACGAGGGTTACCACGATGTTAAAGGTCTGGGCGGTCAGGAAGGCGGCAAGAGGCTTGCGGTTTTCCTTGCTGAAGATTTCCCTGAAACGGGTCTCGAGGCCGATGCAGACGAAAGCTATGCTGAAGAGGGTGTTCTGGAAGCCCTTTGTGACCTTGCCTACGGCCTTGGCGGTCTCAGTCTCGAAGCAGAAGCTGAAGACGAGGGAAGCGAGGATGAATCCCACCACGAATTTAGGGAAGCGGTCCCAGATGAGGCCTAGGGTCGGTTTCTCCTGTCCGTTCTTCTTGTCGCCTACGCCCTGGTAGGTCCACATCAGGGAGATGATGAAGGCGGCCAGTCCCAGAAGCACATTCTGCGAGGATTTCACAATCACGGCCGTCTGGGCTGCGGTGTCACCGTGACCATGGTCTGCGAGTGTGCCTGCGGCTGCAACTGCTCCGGTCGTGTCGATTGTTCCTCCGAGCCAGGCTCCGGTCACCTCAGGCGAGAGGTTCATCAGGCCGGCAAGCCACGGAAGGATGTACATCATCGGAATTGCAATGATCAGCACGAGGGAAATCACGTAGGAAAGTTTCTTGTTGTCACCCTTGATGACTCCGCAGGTGGCTATGGCAGCGGACACTCCGCAGATGGAAACCGCGCTTGAAAGCATCGTCCTCATCTCGGGGTCCACATTCATCTTCTTGCCCACCCACCAGGCGAAATACCAGACCGAGAACACCACAATCAGGGACTGCACGAGGCCGTAGGCTCCCGACTTCATCACTTCGGAGAAGAGGATGGTAGAACCCAGGCAGATAATGCCTATCTTGATGTAAAATTCACTCTGGACTGCCGCCTTCATCCATTCAGGAAGCCTGAAGCAATTGCTGATCAGAAGACCGAGGATGACTGCGAAGAAAACCGACTCGAAGCCGAATTCCTTGACCACAGGGATGTTTGCAAGGAGCTGTGCGCAGAGGGTCAGGGCGAAGATAATCAGCAGCGAAAGCGGAATCCACTTGAGAGGCCTGCCGAGGACCGCAGAAGTCACCATCGTGAGCACGAGCACGAAAAGATACATATAACCTGCTGACAGCCAATCATTGACCGAAGTCAGAGTTTTAGGCATTCTCGGCATCAGGTCAGGGAAGAAGGCTGCAAGGGCGAGTATTACGGCACCTGCAAAGACAATGATCCAGTCTTCAGATGTGAATTGCTTTATCCAATTTTTCATTTTGACTTAGGTTTAAATACACAAGACTCTCAGCAAAACGGAGTCTGAAAAATTCACAAAACAGGGCAAAGATATGTTTTTATGACCTAAAAAACAAATAGGGAGGATGGACGCTCCTGCCGCAGGTCGGAGTTTTTGTATTAGGAATATGAAAAAAATAACCTGCTTCAGATATGGATAAGATTTTCGAGAACAGATTGATTTTCGAAGAGGGAGTTTAGTGGTGCTAAATGACCGATGAGAAAAGCAATATGTACCGGAAAGATTATTCATAGATGATGCAGGTTATTTTTTGAAGATTCCTATATTTGCGGAATATTCAATATTTCGGAATTCAATATGTCAATCATCAACGAAGGAATGGCCGCCTGCCCGCAATGCGGCAACCGGAACACGATAAAGGTTTACAGAAGCATCAATGTCGCAGACAACCCCGAGCTGAAGGAAAAGGTGAAGGACGGCTCTCTCTTTCTGTGGGAGTGCCCTCATTGCGGAAAGGTGAATCTTGCGAAATATGAAACACTGTACCACGACCCCGACGGGAAGCTGATGGTCTGGCTCATCCCGGACGATTCCGTTTCGGAAACGCAGATGAAGGCCATCGAGAACCACACCAAGGCTATGGGAGATTACACTCTGAGGACAGTTTCGGATATGGGCAGCCTGATGGAGAAAGTCCTGATTCACGATGCCGCCCTGGACGATGTGGTGATTGAGATGTGCAAATATGTAACAAAGATGGAAATGGCCTCGAAGGCCGGTTCGCAGCAGGCTGCACAGGAGCTGATGAACGCCACATTCCATTTCTACAGGCTAAACGCAGAGAGCGGGACCATCACCTTCATGTACCCCGGGAACGGACAGATGGTCAGGGTTGACATCGGCTGCAATGTCTATGAGGACGCAGAGGGCATCCTTCAGAGGAATCCTCACGTCAGGCCGGAACCGGGCTTCGCCAGAATTGACGCGGGGTGGCTTTCATCAAAAATCAGATAGAACTTGGCTATGATTAAGAAAATCTTGTCGGCAACATTGAGGATTTTTGCAGGATTTCTGCTCGTGCTGCTGTTCATTGTACTGTTGACTGAAATAAGTCCTGTTTACAGGTTCTCTGACCCGCAACCCTTTTCCGGAAGGGACATATTCAACCCCTACAGGAATCTTGACACGACCTTCTGCTGGAAGAGGGCCAACTTCCACACCCACACCCAGGTGGAGGGAATATTCAACGAATGTCACCACACACCTCAGGATGTGTATGATTCCCTGGAGCGTTTCGGATATGACATAGTGACATTCTCGAACCACAATGAACTTACTCCTCATCCGTTTGACTCGTCACTGCAAGTGAATGTGTATGAGCACGGTTACAATTTTTTCAAGTACCACAAACTGGTGTTCGGATGTGACAGGGTCATTCATTTCGACAATCTCCTGCCCCTGTTTGTTTTCCAGAAACAGTTCCAGCTGGATTACCTTGGTAAAGACAGTGATTTCATTCAGATGAATCATCCTTTCAGGACCGGTGGGACTTCCGAGGGTCAGATGAGAAGGCTGACAGGTTACCGGATTATGGAACTTGACAGCGGATGCACTACAGAGCAGGAATACTGGGACTGGGCTCTCAGTGCAGGCCATTACAGTTTCGGTCTGGCAAATGATGATTTGCATTATCCCGACAGGTCCTGGTGCACTGCAGTGAGGTGCAATTTTCTCTGCACTCCTTCCGCCAGGTATGAAGACATCAAGTCCACCCTCCTTGGGGGATGTTATTACAGTATGAGAATACCTGATTACGGAGGCGGAGACTGGATTGAAAAACACAGGAAGAACGGGAATCTTCCGTCCATTACATCCATAGGTCTCAGAGACAGCACCATCTTCATCAGACTGTCCCGGAATGCCGACAGCATCAAGGTTACTGGACAGAACCACTCCACATTGAGCATGTCTGCAGACACCGACAGCCTTTCCTACACCTTCCAGCCTGAAGACACTTACGCCAGGTTCACGGCATATTTCCCTGAAGGGGAAGTCATATATTCCAATCCCTTCGCCAGATATGATGCTGCGTCCTCTGACAGTCCTTATTTGAATTCACCGCACAGGATTGACATCTTCCTTACCGTACTTTACAATCTTGCAATATTGATCTTGTGTGCAGGAATAGTTCTACTGATAATAAAACTGAAAAAATGAAAATATTGAAAAATAGGGCAAAACTCCAGTCAGTCTGCGCATTGCTGAGCATTTTCACCCTGACGGCTTTCCATATCCCGTTCTTCCGTCACGTACTGGAAAACGTTGAAAGCGGTTTCAATGCCGTGCTTATCTTCACCAGCCTGGTGATTATTATGCTGGTGGCGAATTATTTCGCCTATTATCTCTTACTGTGGCTCGGACGTGGTGCAGGACGTTTCATTCTTGCCTTCTCATTCATTGCGGATGCTATTACCTTGTATTTCATCAACACATTCGACGTCATCATAGATGATTCCATGATGGGGAATGTCTTCAATACAAAATTTTCCGAAGCTTCCGGCTTCTTCAGCCTGGGAGCCGTCCTTTACGTGCTGCTTCTCGGGATACTCCCTTCGGTCTATATCTTCTGGCGCAAGATTGACTTCGGATCTTTCAAGCGTTTCGGTTCACACATCGGAGTGTCGCTTGCTCTGATTCTCGCAATTGTGTTTGCAAATATGAGCAACTGGACGTGGATGGACCGCAATTCCACAGTGCTCGGAAGCCTGCTGATGCCCTGGTCCTACACGGTAAATTCCGTGCGTTACCATAACCACGTCAGGGAAAGGAACAGGGAAGAAATCAAACTTCCGGATGCCGTGTTCAAGAATGACGGGAAGAATGTCTGCGTCCTTGTCATCGGAGAATCTGCCCGCAGGGACCATTTCTCTTTGTACGGCTATGAGAGAAAGACCAATCCTCTTCTTGAAGCAGACAGCGTGAAGGCTATTCCTGCGGTAAGCGCTGCAACCTACACCACAGGAGGAGTAAAGGCCATTCTGGACCACGCGCCTGAAGACCGACTCTATGAAATTCTCCCGAACTATATGTTCCGCGCCGGGGCGGATGTCATCTGGAGAACCAGCAATTGGGGGGAACCTCCTGTACACATCGACAGATACCTGACCGTAGATGAATTGAAAAGAATCTATCCTGAGGCGGATGACAGATATGACGGCATTCTGATGGAAGGCCTTGCAGATGAAATCAATTCCTCCGCGAAGAACAAGGTCCTGATTGTAATCCACACCAGCACGAGTCACGGTCCGTCGTACAACAAACACTATCCGGAGCAGTTCGAGGTGTTCACACCGGTTTGTACTACAGTGGAGATGGCAAAGGCGGATCGGGATGAACTGATCAATTCCTACGACAACTCCATCCTTTACACTGACTATATTCTTCATTCGGCCATTGAGTCCCTGAAGACATTGCCGGAAGACTGGCAAAAATGTCTTATCTATGTTTCAGACCACGGGGAATCCCTCGGGGAAGGCAATCTCTACATGCACGGAGTACCTATGTCCATCGCTCCAAAAGAGCAGATTGAGATTCCTTTCATTGTCTGGACTGACGGTTCAAGAAAAGTCAGAGATCTTGCACAAGTCGGTCAATACCACGTCTTCCACAGCGTTATGAATTTCCTTGGCGCTGAAAGTGATATTTACGACGCCAATATGAATATCTTTGAAGAGCCTGTCCGTTAAACAAAACCGACAGAACCAGGAAAAAATCCCTGACTCTGCCGGTTCGGTTTGAAAATTCCCGATAAAGCCCCAAATGGCATTATTCAAGATTGCGGGCACCGTCGCTGATGACAACGTCAATCACGACAGGTTCGTGGCCGTATTTGGCTGCAAATGCCTCTTTTGCCTTTGCAATGAAACCTTCGTAGAGTTCTTCCTTGACGAGGTTTATGGTGCAGCCGCCAAAGCCGCCGGTCCGCCCCTGCAGCCGTGTCATTTTACATATTACAGTTTTTCTTTCCTGATAATGTGTTTCAGTTTCGCCACCGCTCCTTCAGCGAGTTGCATCATGCCGTAGTCGTTGGGATGGTCTCCATCGACATAACCGTCCATTCCGGCTCCCCATTCGTCTGCACTCAGGTAATACAGTTTCTTCATTCCCTCCTTCCGCAGTTCCCTGTAAACTTGGGCAAGGATTTCGTTCTTGGCATCTGCCTGCTGCCGCCTCTGGGTATCGATGGCACCTTCCTGGCCGCAGACACTGTACTCGGCAAGAAGTATCGGACAGTCGTGAGTCTCCCGGAGTTTTCTTATTCCGTAAAGGAGCCTTTCCTTTATCGGTTCGCTGAGAAGCATGTTCGGCAGACAGTCTATGAAGAAAATCCCGGCATCGATTTCAGCAAGCAGGTCGAAACACTCCGGTTCACCTTTTCCCGCACCTGAGAAGCCGAGATTCACTACCTCTCTGCCAAGATTGGCTGAAACTATCGAAGGCCAGGCCATTGAAGGACGGCTGCAGCAGCCTCCCTGGGTAATGCTGCTTCCATAGATCACCACCGATTTTCCTTCAGGACACGGGACAAAGTCCAGATGACGGTCTTCAGGGATTCCTATCTCAAGGAAGGTCACCGTGTTGTAAAGAGGAAGGCTCAGCCGGTAAGTCATCTCCCTGCCTGCCTCTCCGCTGACGGGATCAATAATGTTTGTGAAGGTGTAAGTGATTGTGTCCTGATAGCTTGCAGGTGTCCTGGGAGCGACAAAATGCCTATTCCCATTCGAATCCACAGCATAGAGGTCAACTCCGGAGACTCCTGTTGAAGGCATGTGGTACATGGCCCTCCTCTCAAGCACCTGGTATTTCACCTGGATTTGCGGAGAGTCCGTACGAAAGACGATGCTCAGACCAGCACTGTTGCGGCTGAGCCTCCACACAGAACCAGTAACAACGTCCTTTGCCTTGGCAGGGAAACGGTAATATGTCCCCTTCAATTCAGGCCACCCCTGGCCGTGTACTTCCGCTCCGGCTTTCAGAGGGTCAATCCATTTGAATGTTTCCTGTGCGGATGCAGACACGGCCAGGATGGCGGCTGCCAGAATTGGAATCACTGATCTTGCTCTCATTTTCATATCAGGTTACAGGTTGAAATCTACAAGAATAGGTCTGTGGTCAGACGGACAGTAGAATCCTCCGGCGGTCCGGCTCGGAACCGGTCTTGTCCAGAAGTCCGTCAGTACAGTGGCATTCTTCACATTGGCATACAAGGATGGGGATGCGTAAATGAAGTCTATCCTGAAATTGGACACAATGGTGCTAAAAAATTCTCCTTCGTATCTCTTTCCGATGACATCCACGAGCGAGGTCTTCTCCCGTACCACGTCCTGACAGCGGAAAATAGGATCGTCTTCAGGGTATTCATAACGGAAGTTGTCAATCCGGCTCCAGGAATTGAAGTCTCCTATCATCAGCCAGTCCCTTGCTCCGGAATATTTGGTATTGTTGATTGTCCGTGAAACGATGCACTCCTTCTCGTATTCACGGTAATAGGCCCCTCCCCTGTTCGCTATGTCCGCCGGTCTGTCTGCCGAACTGACTCCATAGGCATAGTCCTGCGGCCATGTATGCAGGGTTATGATGTTGATAGGGCGTCCGCCTACAGTCACCTTATGAAGTCCTGCTCCGTGTGAGACAGGCTTTCCGGAGATGTCACCGGAAGTAATCTTTTCAAGGGTTTCAATAGGGTAGCGTGAGGTTATGACCTGAGGGTGATTATCCCTCCATCCGCCGAGAGCAGTGTAGGGGTGTCCCCATTTCACTGCAAGGTCCGGCCATCCAGAAGGAAGGTATTTTGTACTTGCCTGACCGCCGGACGCATTGTAGATTGTGGTCGACTCGCAGAATACACAAATATCAGGGTTATACTTCTTCACCCAGTCAGTAAAGTTTTTGTAGGAATTTTCCTGATCTGCCCACATTCCGCACTGGATGTTCCAGTAAAGGACCCTGAGGGTGCCTTTTGCCGGCTCGGCTATCCTTCTGACCGTGATGTTGTCAATGAAGACTCCGTGTCTGCCGGATTCTACGGAATTGCCTGCGGCGAACAACTGTGTGGCATCCGTGGCATTCTCTACGGACAATTCGACATGATGCCATTTTTTAGCATCGGATGCCTGTGAGGCGACTGACAGCATTTCGTTCCTAAGTACGACAAGGTTCTCGGCAGCAGTGTGGTATTTGTCTGTTTTTGACATGTTCAGGACTTTACCATCAAAGGAGACCTTATTGACATATCCGGCATTTACAATCTTGAGCAGGATGTCATCGTTGAAGCCTGCCATCACCGCGATGTCGAAGGAAACAGTGACATCGGACAGTCCTGTAATGTTCCTGAAAAAGCATGTTTGGGTTATTCCCCTGGCCTCCGTGGCAGTTCCTATTCCTACATAACCCTGGTATTCAAGACTACGGAATCCAAGTTCATAATCCCAAAGTCCCCTGCTTTTTAGGTAGCCCTCGCTCATTTTGTGGGATGAACTGACCGTCTTTCCCGAGACATCCGACCAGTCATTGGACTGGAAGAAGCCAGAACCAGGATTGTCGAAACCGGTCAGTGTGAATGCATCCTCGTTTCCGGAGAGAGCCTGTCTCCCGTCAATGCCCATCAGGTCAGCATCCGGGGCAAATGCGACGGAAGCCTCGCCTGCCACATAGTCACCTCCCCAGACAAATCTGTCAAAACCTTCATAAAAAAGCAGGTCGGCATCAGGACTGTACTCTTTGGAAACCCTTATCACCTTGTCCGCCGCCGTGTCATCCACAGGCACATCGAATTTCATCATCCGATGTTCCGAATCGCAGACCGTTACAGTGAGCGTCTTCAGACTCCTTCCCGGACAGAATGCTACAAGAAAGTGAGTTCCACTGCCCGTAAGCTGCCTCCCCTGACCGTCTCCAGTTGTGTTCAGCACAACGAACGGCACCCCCTTTGAAGGAGTCAGCTGCCGTTTAGAAGGGGAATAGTTCATTTTTCCGGCCAGAGACATCCCGTCCTTATCCTCCACTTTAACTGATACTATCCCCGCTGATCCGCTCAATGTAAGGTCAAGAAGGGAGAATCCGTCCCTGAATGTGAGGATATTCCCCGTTTCAGCCGAATATTCAGCATACATCGGATAGCCATCCCATCTTCCATTGTCCTGAAACTGGGAATAGGGCAGCATCACGTCCGTGAAAAGTGATTTGGAATGGAATCTTTCAGACCCATCATCCTTCAGGACAGCCATGTAGGTTGACGCCTTGGACTCGTTCACATTTATGAATCTGTTGCCTTTATCATCGGTCAAGACCTCATACTCCACAGAGTTCACAACAACATTTTCCGGATTGAACTCCCTTCCCATGACGGAACGGGGAGAATTGTCCGAAGCCTCAATAAAAAACTTCACCTTCCCGTCAATAACCCTTATATCATCCCCCTTGGAGACTTCTTTATTGTCCTGGTCTTGAATTCCTGAAGGATCCTTTTTGCAGGAAGTTCCGGATGTGGCTATGCAGAGCCAGAGCACTGATGCAATAAAATACTTCGTCTTCATATCTTTTAATAGAAAGAAATCATTCCTGAGCCATCCGGCCCCGATTCAAAAGTAAGATACACTGCTACTTCCCTTTCCAATCCCACGTTGGTTCCCGTACCTTTGAACGGTACTGTGAAAGAGCCTTTGGATAGAGGTTCGTCCACATTCACAGTGGCTATCCGGGTATGTCCCGTCCTGAATTCTATTTTTGTAAGCCGGGCCGTTCCTGAAGTATGTGTGAATGAGAGTCCGTTCATCGCGGCGAAATCATCACCAAGCATTGACATATACAACCTTTTGGTCTTCCTGCCGGCAAAGTCCTGGACGCACCAGAAACCTATCTCGTTGATCGGGACATATTCCTCTCCGGGAACATATCTAATTGTGGAATATTTCCTGACAAGTTCTTTTGCCGCCTTTGCTGGGTCCCTAAACTCCTTGACTTCAGATAGTTCCTGATTTCCACAGTCATGGAAAAGAATGTCCGATGCGGCAAGGTCCACATAGATGCCGTCATTCGCGGCGGCGAAATAATTCTCAAGCCTTGGGATATAATAATCCCTTATGAGTCCGGACCACACCCTTGCGGAATAATCGTGAAGGGAAGGACCGCTCCAGGTGGAGACTATCCGTTTTGCCTCTTTCAGAAAAGCAGACTCTTCTTCCTTACAGGTGGCATTCTCACGTGCCATCTGCATCCATCTTTCCATCCTGAGAACCGGATGTGATTCCAGAAGCCTGTCGAGGTCCCTGAGCAACTCCACCAGTTCGGACTGTCTTTGGATTGCGGTTTGCTTATCACCGGCCACGAGGGCCCAGTTAGATTTTTTGAGCAGGTAATCGCCTTTTGCGGCGAGATAGAGGGCTGCATACATTATTGCATCGCTCTTGTACTGCGGATTCTTCCAGAATCTTTCTGGTGCTGACAGGAATGACTTTATGGCGGTGAAATAATGGCTGTTGATGTTCATTGTCTCTGCCCTGTGGTATGCCGGTCTCTGCTGCCACAGAAAACGGGCATTATTTGTAAAGTTGCCGTAGGCACTCTGTCTCATCTCCTTCCAGAATGACAGAATCTGAGGGCAGGAGCCACCATAGCGGGCCTCAGTGTAGTTCCTCAGGAAAGAATCCGTGTCGCTGTGCTGTGAACTCCACCCGGCTGCTGAAATCAGTTCGTAGAGAATCTCATTGTTCTCTATTCCCTCCGGCGATGTTCCGTAACCCGCCAGATTTCCTTTGTAGGAGGACTGCAGGGCTTCCAGGTGACCGTTCAGATAGAAGTCAAGCTGCCCTTTAAGAGCTGTCCTTCCTCCGAAATTCGGAACAGTTGACCATGTCCATTCCTTTCCGAAGAATCCGTCAAGGTAATCCCAACTGTTCTCGCTTTTCCAGACGAACTCATTGTAGTCGACGGCAAGGTCTATTATCATCATTCTGTCGTCAGGTGCACCGCTAAGCAGTCCACGCACGCTGTCCGGGTCCCAAAGATTCCTGTTGTAGCCGAACATCCAACCCTGAAGCACCCAGACGGCATCCGGATTGGCTTTTGCAATGCTGTTGTAAATGGTGCTGCTATAGGTGTGCATTTTGTCGAAACGCTCCTGTGTCCCCTGCTTTCCGAAAGGAATTTCGAGCTCGTTGAAACTGTCGACAAGATAATACTTGCCCTTACCGAATTCCTTTTCCCATTCTTTGATGTACTCAGTACTTATCAGACTGAAGAGAGAATCGGCAGGAGAGAGCATGTAACTCTGATGCCCGGACCATTTTGTCGTTATCAGTTCCGTTCCCGGATAATGGTCTGCCAATGCCTTGGGCACGAAACCGGCGAAACCCTGAAACAGCGGGGTCATCCCGAGTTCCGCGAGCCGGTCACATATTTTGTGCTGGAGACTGATCTGTTTTTCGTGCCATTCCCGGGACATTCCTCCGTCCACATTGGTCATATTCCCCATTCTCATCCAGGGAAGATGCGCCGGTCCTGTAAAGTACTCGTCGATTTCATCTTGAGAAAGTCCAAGTTTTTTCCAGACTCTCGCACTTATCGCCTCGGAAGCTATGGGGGCAAGAGGCATGTCAAAACCATGGAGTGCCATCCAGTCAATCTCGTGCTCCCAGTCCTCCCATTTCCAGAACGGGGTGGTATAACCGAAGGTGCAGACATTGTAGTACAGATGGTATCTGAAAGGAGAGACCACATTCCTTTTGGCAAGGTCAGGCAGATGCCCGGGAAAGTCGAGACGGTCTCCGGTCCAGCTTGAGATCCCATAGCCGTTCTCGAGGACATAGCTGTAGAATCCGCGCGCAATCGCAATTATGGACGTCCCCTCAACTGAAAGGATGTCATCCGAAACGCTGATGCTGTACGAATCAGTCTCCCCTGTCTTTCCGACAAGGGAGAATCTGACATTAGCAGGAACGAATCCGAAGGTCCTTCCTATTATTTTTCTTGCTTGATCGACTTTTGCTTCATCGGCAGAATTGTCCGCACCTGCCAGAAAGGGTACGGACAATAGCAATGCAAGGAACAATCTTCTTAAAGAGAACATATCTTATTTGTTGTAACGGACGGCTATATATTCCAAAAGGCTCTTGTGTCCCCAGGACAAGGCAAGTCCGGAAGACGCCTCGTCCATTCTGGCATTAGCATAGTCAACTCCGTCCGAGCAGAGGTCATTGACAGGTACAAGACGGATATAGACATTGTCATGTTCGAGAATCTCAAGCGGTAGTTCGAAATTGATGTATTTGAATGCCGTAAGGGACGAAAACAAGGTGTTGGTGTAATAGGACTCGTCCGGAACAGTGTATTCGGAAATGAGATGCCAATCTTTGTCATGTTCCTCGTCCTGTGCATCCGTGTATGACCACTCAGCTTTCCAGAAACGCGGACAGAACCATTGGGTATTGCTGACTGAGATCTGAAGTGACAGATGGCTGGTCGCAATTCCCTTAGTGCTGAAGTTAAGCAACCATCCGTACGGTCTCTGCGTCTGGTCATCCCACCAGAATGAATTTGCAAAAGCCGTCATGCAGTCAGCCTCTGCCATTCCACGTCCGTCGTAGTTGATCTTCTTCCCGTGCGAAGCTCCCTCGCTCCATCCACCTGCCCCATAACCGGCATACTGGTTGGCCGCATACTGTCCGCACCATTCGATGCTTCCGTCGGGATTCCGGCTGATGAACTCGTCCATCACAGGGTTGTAATGCTCCTTTGCAGGGTCTAGAACTATGCCAAGTCCGTTCCTGTTCCCGAAGTTCTTTCCAAAAAGATATTCATCGCGGCTTCCCACCGGACCAAGGTATGAGTAACAGTATCCTCCGTAGAGATGCTGTCTGTAGGTCATCATGTTGTAGGTCTTTTCTGGGTCTCCGGTGTACTTTGTCTGGTAGGTATGTGTGAACCAGCCATTGTCCCCGTATGTAGGACGAAGCACCCAGTTGTCCATGTCCGGATTCATAAATCGGTACTCAGTCAGAAGGGCAGAGAAACTATCCTCCACACTGTCGTTCATCTGACCCCAGATGTCCTCCTTGGTCTGATGTCTCAACTGATATCTGCTAATGAATCCGAGGGTCGGATCATCATCAATGTCGAGAGGGTCCGCACCGTTCCTCCATTCGAATCTGGTGAATCTTTCATGGACAAGGACTCCCGACATTTTTCCAGATCCGTAAGGAAGACGGGTACCGTCGTTCCTGTACCTGCACACCGTGTTGGTCATCAGGTAGCTCACATCACCGTTTATGTCCCTGATCAGAAGAGGATACTTGGTGAGCCTGTGACCGTTGGTGGCTATGGTCATATTCTCTCCTACAGGGCAGATAGAGCCTTTGCGGACAGGTATCTCCACATCGGTCAATGTGACATAGGTGTAGATATCGTCATCCGTCAGGGCATTGATGTGTCTCTCCTTGACCGGGACATCAGCCTTTGTGCCGGGAACCTGTGAGACAATCATGGATTTGGTTATTCCGGTGATATCAACCCTTTCCGGGTTCTCCTTGATGACGGCCGTAGCACCGTGCATCAGAATCTGGACTCTGTCGAACTGGTTCGTGATGTTGTCCTCGGCAGTTTCCGTGAGCAGGGAGAAACCCAGAGTTCCGTCAGTGCTTTCAACATAGATTGTCCTGTCGCTGTAGGTGTAGTCTATCGTTGAGGATGTCTTCTGGTCATTCTCACCGGCATTGCCTCCAAGGGTATTGCTGATGACGACTCCGTCTATGATGACATAGTCGTTCACAGGATTTCCAGTAGCATAGGTGTTCTTGAAGTCAAGGAATGAAATCACTCTTCCTAGACCTTCCCTGGCATTCCTCTGCACCAGATTCACCATTATCCTGACAGAGTCACCCCATCCGTCAGTGAATGAGACGATTACAGAAGCGGTGCGTGGAGCGACCTCGTCCGGATTTGCCTTCAGACTGAACACCATGTCGGTGATGCCAGTTCCGCTCTGGTCATCCTTGATTTCCACATTCCTGATCCAGTCGTCATCAATATCCTTGTCATATATCTTTTCGAGTTTCATATACTCGAAAGGCACATTGGTCCTGACCTTTATGCTTTCGTCCCCTCCCCTGCCGGCAGCCACCACAGATGTATTGTCCAGTTTGAGGACAGCCTCAACCAAACCTTTCTGCTTTATGTTTATCGTGTCCCTTCTGGAGTCGACCTCACTGCAAAGTATAATCCGTGCGGACCTCTTGAATTCCTCATTGAACGCACAGTAGGCGGTCACGGTGCAGTCACCTGATCCTGATTCCTCGCTGAGGCTAATCCAGGAGGTGTCCTCTCCATCCAGTTCGATGTGGAACGGACCGTTGGAATACACTGTCACAGGCACTTCGCTCATCTCCGCCTCGACAACTATTGTCCTCTGGAGGGCTCCGAGTTCCACAAGATCCACCTTGAGGGCATCATCAATCCCGCATGAAGCGAAACTGATGATACCCAAGGCAGCAAATATTATTTTACCAACTCTCATTTCCGGTTTTTTGTTAATTGTAGCGTACGGCTATCGATCCGACACGAATTGAATAGCCTCCGTTCTTGATCTGACCGATTTCACGACCCTTGTTGTTGAGGAAGTCAGTGTCGCTCATACCTGACGGAACTCCGTCGGCAACATTTCTGGCAACTTTGAGTCTTACGATGACCTCATCCTTTCCGAAGCAGGATGAAGGAAGCTGGCGTACATATTCCTCATAGCCCGGAGCCGAGTCGTTTGTGGTATTGGTGTACCAGAACAGATGACTGTTCTTGATATAGTTCCCATCAAGTTTGGTGAAGGTCTGTCCTCCGTCAACGGAATAGAGAAGGTCCCAAAGCGCAGGTGCTCCAATGTTGGTGCTTCCGAAGAAGCCGTGCCCCCAGGTGATTGCGAAGATAAGATTGCTTCCTGATGCATCCCTGGTGGAGAACTTGACATCAAAGTATCTTCCACCCTCGTCTCCGGAATAATCCCACCATTTGTTGTAGATGTAAACAGCCTTGTCTGCTCCGAAACCGTTACCTCCCCAATATGGATTGTTGAGATCCGTGTAGCTGGCAATCTCCGCCGTACCGTAAATCACGATTTCTCCGTTTCCTTCATCAGGATAAGCCAGATTGCTCCTGGAAGTATTCCAAGTCCATTCTGCGATGGATTTTGAGAATTTGGCGTCATTCAGGGCAATGTCCTCTTCCGCCATAGCACGGATCTGGAGAGGTCCCACATTCTCGTTATTGTAACGGTGAAGAGTCTCAGCAACGATGATTCCTTTGAACACTCCTGATCCCTGAGGCACGCAACTGCCCCATTTGTCAGCAAAACTTGAATCGGATTTGCGTCTCCATTTTGCACAGGTGTTGGTCAGCATGCAGATAGTGCGTCCGGTCTGATCGGTCATTGTGAGAGGTGCGGTGTCCCAGTGAGGATTATTCTTCACTCCGTCAGGAGGATTGATTCCCTTGCTTTCGTCAATGTAGGAATATCCTTCGTAAACATTGGTGTATGATCCATCCTTTGACAGGATTTCCACTCCCTGAAGCTGCACGTATGTGAAGATATCCAGGTCTGTAAGCTCAGCAATGGTACGATTCTTTACAGGTATTCCGGCTTCTGTACCAGGGGTGGTCTCAATGATGTCGGATGCAGTCAGTCCCGTCACTGTATAGCATTTAGGATTCTGCTGGATTTCGAGGTTCTTTCCTCCGATGTTTATCCTGGCACTTGACCATCGGTCAATCTTTGCTGCCTCCATTGATTCAAACTTGAGGCAGACACCGTAGGTTCCGTCAGCACTTTCAATATAGGCTGTCCTGTGCGGCTCATCGAAATCGTACATATAGCGTCCTGTCTGGGTGGTCTTTGAGACGTTCTCGCTGGTGTAGTCGCTGACGATGAATCCTGTAAGTACCGCTCCTTCAGGAATCCTGCCGGCAGGAAGGCTGCGGAGGTATTCGTACGGATTGACAGCATCCTGGACGATAGGATAAGTCACATTGAGAGTGTTACCATCAAGGTCGGTGTAGGAGAGGTTGATGGCTCCTCTTCTCTGAGTGTTGCCCTCATTGGCGGAAAGATGGAATGAAAGTGTCTCCTTTGTCAGTTTGACATCTGATATCCATTGGTTGTCTTCAGTTATTCCCGTAACGGAAATCTGCACCTGGTCAAGGAAGAGGGCAATGTTATTCTCTTCTATTTCAGCTGAATAACTAGCCTCATTCCTGACGTAATTGTCTGGATTCTCCTTAATCTTGATTGAAGGAAGGTCAATGGTCTGCTCGATTGAGAAAGTGTTCTTGTAGTCTGACCTCTCTCCGGTAACCTCCGGAAGCAGAAAATTGATTACCGCCTTGCGGGCTGCTCCGCTGTCATTTGTCAGAACCTTGAAAGAAAGCTGTTTCTGGTCGAACCTGATGTCGGAAACCCAGTCCTTGCCATGCTCGTAATCTACTGACACCTCCATGGTCTCCAGCCCATAGGCGACATTGGTCTCCACTGGAATCACGATTTCTGCAGAGGATTTGGTCAGAGTGACAGAGGACGGGTTGAAACTGTAAGAAGGTGTCTCGATTGCTCCCGCCTGTATAAACGTAATCGTTTCCTTCTCGCTGACGGTTTCAAGCACGACATCAACCTTTCTGGCTATGCCGTAGTTCTCGGAATAGGTGAAGACGAATTCATTGTTCCCTTCGCCCTCATTTTTGTCAATTGAGGCCCAATCGACTTCTTCGGCGAATTTGGCTGTCCATCTTTTTGAGGAATAGACAAGCACATGCGTTGAACCGGCTTCCTTCTTCAGTTCAACTCTATTGGAAGAAACTGCGAGAGGCAGGTCCATCTCGAAAGGGCGGTTGCAGGCTGTACACAAGCAAGCAAGCGCAAAGAATAATGAAATTATTTTTTTCATATAAGTAAAAATTAGAGTCCGTATTTGTTGTATTCCTTGTTGTCAAGATTATATTTTGAATTGACGACTTCCTTGTCAGGAATAGGATAGTATCTGTGGCAAGGACGGATGTTCTTTTTCAGCTCCTCCTGATCGGAGTAGTCGGTAAGGCTCTGGTAGAATATGTCCCATCGCACAAGGTCGAACTTGCGCTGGAATTCTCCGAAAAGTTCCCTCGCCCTTTCGCAGCGGATTTCATCCTGAAGCCTGGCATTGTTGCGATAATGGTAAGGACCAAGTCCGGCACGTTCCCTTGTGTAATTGAGGTATCTGACGGCAGTCTCGTCCTGGTTGAGCTCCTGATGGCACTCAGCCATCATCAGAAGGGCGTCCGCATAGCGGAACACCTTGTAGTTGTTCCCGTCATCCGAACCCTGCATGTTCGGACACCAGAACTTCGGACCGGCCCAAGGACGCACAACAGTACTGTTGAACGCCTTGCCGTTGTATTCCCAAGCCATGTTGTAGTCCTTTCTGATGTCGAAACTTTTCTTCGACTGAAGTCCCTGGCAGAAGTAGGAGTTCGGTCTCATAGCTGACCAGGTCGTGGACTGGTCCCCTAATTCCTCTATTTCCACACCATCATAGGTGAAACCGGTGGACCGGGTCGGGGTGCACACGCATGCGACATTTGAAGTGTAGTTGATTCCGCCGAGAACATACGAATGCTGTATCTCGAGGATTGACTCAGGAGTGTTTTTGTTGCGGAACATCACATTTTCGGCATAATCGTATTGCGAGAAGTCCCCGTAGATGTCTTCAATCTTTCCGAGAGCCTCTAGGGCGACATCCCACTCCTTGTTCCACATAGCGCATTTCGCTATCACCATGTAGGCGGCAGCGGCCCCCAGTCTTGCCCCGTCATTGTCGCTTGTCCTTGTCTGAGGCACGAGAGGGGCAATTCCCCTAAGGTCCTTTATAATTTCATCCCTTGTGGCAACGGCGTCCATTCTAGGCAGCAGGGCAATCCTCTCCAGGGTCTCCTTGTCCGTCACATCATCAAAATAAAAAGGCACGTTCCCAAAGAAGGATGTCAGGGTCAGGTAATAAAATCCCCTCAGGGTCTTCGCCTCGCAAAGCAGGGAGTTCCTCTGACTCTCGTTCAGAGCCGTGGTTTCAGTGATTCCCTTCACTGCGAAATTACATCTCTGAATGCCCCTGTAAGCTTGTGTCCAGACAGTTTCTCCGAAACGGGGTACGGCAGGGGAGATGTCCAGACAGGCGTCAAGAGTTCCAGAATAGCAGTAGGCAAGGTCACTGACACATTCGGTGGCAAGAAAATATGCGTAAGTGTAGATACCTGCAAGAGGAATATAGCATCCGTTCACCACGGACTGGCATTCCGAGAATTTGCGGAAGAAATTGTCAGGAGTGGAGACTGATGAGGTATCTTCCTGTAAAGAACAGGACGGGACGGCAATCAATGCTGCCAAAGTAATGATTATTGCTTTGTTTTTCATTTCTTTTCTCCTCTTTTTAATACCTTACCTGTAAACTGAACATAATTGTGCGAGCCTTAGGGTATGCTCCGTCATCCACACGCCTCATCGTTGAGGACGTTCCTGAAGAATTGACATCCGGGTCGAATCCGTTGTAGTTCTTCCATAGATACAAGTTCTCTCCGGCAAGCGTCAGGGTGATGTCCTTGAGCCATGCCTTTTTCTTGCTCAAGTCAAAAGTGTAACTCAGGCTGACATTTTTCAGGCGGATGTAGGAAGCGTCGTGAATCATAAAGTCACTCGGAAGGGCTGTGTCCGATTTTGCCCCGGCAGCAGGAATGTCCGAATTAGGATTCCTTGTGGCATGCCAGCAGTTGAGCATGTAACGGTACTGGTTGGTGAGCGACGAGCCAGCCATAAAGAACTCCGCGAAATTGTAGATTTTTCCTCCGAGGGAGTAATTGAAGAAGACTCCCAGTTTGAATCCCTTGTAATAGAAATTGTTCTGAAATCCTCCATAAAGGACAGGGTCGGCATTTCCCTGGTAGATGAGGTCGTTTTGGTCAAGAGTCCCGTTGTGGTCTATATCATAGTACCTCGGACCTCCAAGTACCGGAGTTGTGGTGGCGTATGCCTTTGTCGTCTTGTTCCTCTCCATCTCTTCCTCGTTTTTCCAGGTGCCTCCATACTTGAATCCCCAAAGCGAGTTGAGCGGATAACCAGCGACATAACCGTACATCATGTACTGGTTGTTTCCGGGAGAATCATAGACAGAGACAAATTCATCGCTACCGATATTATTGACCATCTGAGAGTTGTGTGAGATGGTGAAATCGCTTGACCATTGGAAGTTCTTGGTCTTGACATTAAGGGTGTTGATTGTCAACTCGATTCCCTTGTTGGACGTCTCTCCGATGTTTCCGAAAATCCTGCTGTAGCCAGTCTGGGTAGGGACAGCCTTGTAAAGCAACAGGTCAGTGGTCTTTGAAGAATATAGTTCAAGAGTGACGTTCAACCTCTGCCTGAACAGCGCCACATCCAGTGCGACATTGTAGAGCGTGGTCTTCTCCCAGGTCAGATTGGGCGATGCAAGACGGCTTCTGTAATATGCCACAGGCTGGCTTCCGTCAAACAGATAACCTCCTGTCGTTGTGGACAATGCCGCCATTGACATATACGAACTGATGGCATCGTTTCCCGTCACGCCGGCACTGGCCCTGACGGACAGGTCGTCAATCCATTTTACATCCTTGAGGAACTTCTCGTTGCTTGCATTCCACCTGATTGCTGCCGAAGGGAAGAATGCCCATTTGTTGTTGGCTGCGAAATTGGATGCCCCGTCAAACCTTCCTGTGACAGTAAGATAATATCTTGAACCATAGTTGTAGTCGATGCGGGCGAAACCGGAAATCTTGTCCTTGCGATAGTAGGATGTTGAGGCGGAATATGTCTCCTTGTCAAGCACCGCGTTCATGTTGTTCCACTTCACAGTGTCGTCCATATACCCGAGACCTTCAAGGGTGAAGTTCTTTCCCACTTCCTTGTAGGCCGAGAATCCGAGCATCGGGACGAAGGAATGTCCCTTTTTTTCCAGCTTGTAACTCAAGGTGGTCTCCGATGACAATGAATATTCTCCATATTCACCTCTGTACGCCTCTCCTCCTTCAGCCTCCGTCTTGATCGGGAGGGTTCCCGGATAGTAGAGGAAGGTGTGCGCCTGATAAAGGAAATATGAGAATATGCTGTTGATGTGCAGATTCTTGACCGGGGTAATGTCCACAGTGAACGAGTGGTTGGTCGCATCAGTCTGCCTGTAATAAGTGTTCATGTTCACAAGCGCCGTCGGAGTGTTGAACTTCTGTCCTCCGTAGTAGAGCGGGTTTATGTCGTCGGAAGGCTTGATGAACGGATCGAGAAACTGGGCAGCCCTCCACCAGTAGGTTCCTCCGATGGAAGCTTTCGTCTGGTCTATATATCTCCACGTATAACTTCCCTTATAACCGACCTTCATCCATTTAAACAACTGCCTTTCAAGGTTGATTCTTCCTGTAAACCTTTTCTGTCCGCTGGATTTGATAAGTCCCTGGGTGTCATTGTAGGAAAATGACACGTAGTAGTTTGACTTCTCCTCACTTCCTGACACAGAGAGGGCATAGTTCTGATAGACTGCGGTACGGGTAATTTCGTCAATCCAGTCCGTTCCCCTGTAGGAGAGAGGATCCGGATACGGCAGTTCCGATAGAGGGGTGTTCGGTCCAACCTCCCTGTTGTACACATCATATCCGTTTGTAGCAAGCTCGTTCCTGTAGATTGCGAACTCAGATGCATTCATTATGTCCAGCTTGCTTGGGAGAGTGGATACTCCCACATCTGCCTTGAAAGTGATGTTCGGCTTCTTCGGAATGCCCTGTCCATGCTTGGTAGTGATGATGATGACTCCATTGGATCCCCTGGAACCGTAGATTGCAGTGGAGGAGGCATCCTTGAGTACGGAGATGGATGCAATGTCATCTGTATTTATGTCATTCAGGTCACTGACTGCATCCATTATTCCGTCAACGACTATCAAAGGCTCGTTCGATGCCGAGATTGACCTTGTTCCCCTGATTCGGATTGTGGTGGTCGCTCCCGGAGCACCTGAGGTTGA
>CAMEBJ010000005.1 GCA_945912085.1 uncultured Bacteroidales bacterium
GGCTCCTTGCAGCGCCTCTCGATGGTAGCTATGTCCTTGAGTCTGATGATATTGCCTGCTCCGTCAGAATAGACGGTCTTCTGGGCGATTTCCCTCTCGCTGCTTACGGTTCCTGAAATATGCACCGGTGAGTTGACATAGTCTGTGGAGAATTTGCCGCTCGGAATCTGCAATCCGGAAGTCTGATAGTCGAATGTGAGGGAGGAGGGGCTGATGCCGTAGGCTGAGATTTTCTCAAGGTCGAGATGCACGGCAATCTCATCGCTCTGGGTTCCGTAGATTTTTGCGCTTCCGAGGGTTTTCATCTCGCGCAGCCTTTCGCAGAGGGCATTGGCATACTCCTCCATCTCGGAATAGCTTTTGTCCGGAGACTCCATTGCAATGAGCATCGAGGAAATTGCGCTGAAGTCGTCCATCACGGCCACTGCCAGCACTCCCGGCGGCAGAAACGCCTTTTTTGCGTTAATCTGGTGCTTGAGCTTGGACCAGACCTCATTGGTCTTGCTGGCCGGAGAATTGAGACGGACATAGATGAAGCACATTCCGTCCCTGGAGTAGGAATATGTACTCCTGTCAACCTCCTGGAAAGTGAATAGAAGTTCCTCAAGAGGCTTTGTCAGCTGCTGTTCCACCTCGGAGGCATTCGCTCCGGGATAGACTCCGACCACAAGTCCGTCCTTGATCTCGAATGTCGGAAACTCGTCCTTGTTGATGTACAGAAGGCCATAGACACCGGAGCACATCAGCAGGGCCACGATGAAATAGACAATCTTCCTGTAGCGGATTATTCCTTCTATAAAACTTCCTGCCTTGCGCATCACCTGACAATTTTGACGGTCATTCCCGAACTGACTTTGCCTGCACCTTCGACAATGACACGGTCGCCGCTTTCAAGACCGTCTGTAACCACTACTCCTTCACCGCAGTAGCCCCCTGTCACGATTCTTGCCTTGCGCACTGTCTGCATGGAATCCACAATCCATACATATCTCCCGCCTTCATCGTTTCTGACCACCTTTGCCGGAACCACCACATTGCCCGTCCCCTCCCGTGATAGAACACGCACCTTGCAGACCATTCCCGGCATCAGTCCATTCACGGCTGAGGAAGGGACGCAGACACATTCGTAGCAATGGGAGATGGCCGAGGCGGCTATTCCCTTGACAGTCACCTTTGCCTTCAGTCCCTCAACCCCGATGGCCGGAATGTCCACACTCACCTGAGCTCCCTGGGGAAGTGAATTGATTTCCTTTTCGGGAACAGAAAAGCGAATTTCCACCGAGGAAACGTCAAGAATCTTCAAAACAGGCTGTGCCATTGACATTTCCACCCCGCAGTCCACAAGAATGTCCCCGACAGTCCCATCGTAGGGAGCCTTGATGCTGCAGTCCTCGAGTGCCTTGTCGGCAGTGCGTGCAGCAGCTTCCGCCTTTGCCAGCTGGGTCTTGATTTCCACCAGTTTGACCTGTGGGACGCTACCCGCATCATAGACCGACTGAATCCTGTTGTAGCCGTCCCGGGCCTGTTCCAGAGTGGCGTAGGCCATCTCACGGCTGCTGATAACGTTTTGTGACACAATCTTTGCCACAACCTCCCCTTTGGCCACTTTCTGTCCTTTCCTGACATTGAGTTCCGTCAGCGTTCCGGGGTAAGGGGCCGTGAGCACGACGCTCTTGTCGGGATGCACAGTGCCCACATATATGTCGGAAGAAACACCGTCAACTTCCCTGACGGACTCGACCTTCACGCAAATCTCCACAGCAGATGAACTCTTCCTTTGAAAGACCGAAGGCCCTTCAGAGCAGGAGACAAGAAGCATTGTGCAGAGAATGACAGGGAAAAATCTGTTTTTCATCCTTCTTCCCTCCTAATTCTCTTTTGCCACGCAGTCAACGGAACTTGACTTAATGGTGTACTCGGTGCCGAGGAAGGTGTAGCTGCCTTCGTAGGTGAGACGGAAAATGACAACGTCCGTGAATCTCTCTCCGAAGCCGCTGACAGTGACTCTTGTCTCAGGCTTGGCCAGATCCGTTGCGACAGGAATCTTGACCGTTCTCTGAGTTTCAGCCAGAGTCAGGGTTTTGCCCTGGGCAACTGCATTGAAAGTCAGTACAGTGCCTCCGGTGATATTCATCGTCACAATCATATCTCCCGTCTTCCTGTCAACAGTCAGAATGTCCATCTGGCCGCCTTCCGCTGTCAGTGAGATGGTCTGGGGTTCAGCCGGGGTACCTCCTGAAGGTTCTTCCTTTGGGAGGACCGTAATGGTTCCTCCCGTCTTGAAGGTGTAATTGCCGTCAAAGCGCGCCGTACCCTCTTTGGAGCAGGACGTAAAGACAAGAAATGCGGCTGCTGCCGCTATGGAAAGGTAAATATTTCTCATATTAACTCTTCTCAAGTTTTGCAAATATATTGTTATATCCCCATCTTTTCTTTCATTGAACGTAGCAAATCAAATGCCTGAAGAGGGGTCATATTGTTAATGTCCACTGAGTTGAGGTCGTCCCGCAGCGACATCAGAAGCGGGTCTTCCAATTGGAAGAAAGACAGTTGCAGGCTTCCGTCACTCTCCACGACGCCTTCCTTGACATTGTGGGCTTTCGAAGTGCGGGTCGGAAGAGGTTTCGCCTGAACGCCCGAGTTCCTCTCAAGCGCGGCGAGGGTCTTTTCCGCAGATTCGATGACCTTTGCAGGCATCCCGGCAAGCCGTGCCACGTGGATACCGAAACTGTGGGCCACCCCGCCTTCCCTGAGTTTGCGCAGGAAAATCACGTTCTTGCCTACCTCCCTGACCTCGATGTGGAAGTTCTTCACACGGTCGTAGATGCCCTCCAGGTCGTTGAGCTCGTGGTAGTGGGTGGCGAAGAGTGTCTTGGCTCCCTGGCCGTAGTCGTGGATGTATTCCACTATGGCTCTGGCAATTGACATTCCGTCATAGGTTGAGGTGCCCCTGCCGATTTCGTCCAGGAGCACCAGCGAGCGGGACGAGAGGTTGTGCAGAATCATCGATGTCTCAAGCATCTCGACCATAAAGGTGGATTCTCCCCGGGAGATGTTGTCCGAGGCTCCCACCCTTGTGAAAATCTTGTCGCAGTAACCGATATCTGCCTTGGAGGCAGGTACGAAGGAACCGATCTGCGCCATCAGGACGATGAGGGCGGTCTGGCGCAGCAGGGCTGACTTACCGGCCATGTTCGGACCTGTCAGGATGATGATCTGCTGCGAGTCGGCGTCGATTCTGATGTCATTCGGGACAAATTCCTCCCCTGCCGGCATCAGTGTCTCGATTACAGGATGGCGTCCGGCCTTGATTTCAATTGCCTTCCCGTCGTTCATCTGAGGACGGCAGTAGCGGTTGCTGACTGCCAGGTCGGCGAATCCTGAGAGGACATCCAGACGCGAAAGGATGCGGCAGTTGTCCTGAATCTTCGAGATGTTCTCGCGTATTTTTGAGACCAGCTCGGCATAGAGCTGTGATTCAAGGACATATATTCTTTCTTCCGCGCCGAGAATCTTCTGCTCGTACTCCTTGAGTTCCTCGGTGATGTACCTCTCGGCATTGACCAGGGTCTGCTTGCGGATCCATTCCTGGGGAACCTTCTCCTTGTGCACATTGCGGACCTCGAGGTAGTAGCCAAAGACGGAATTGTAGCCGATTTTCAGGGAGGATATGCCCGTCTTGTCGATTTCCCTCTGCTGCAGGTCAATGAGATAATCCTTCCCGTGGCGGGCAATCCGACGGAGTTCGTCAAGTTCCTCCGAGACTCCCGGGGCGATGACATCCCCTTTTCCGACTGCAGCTGCCGTCTGAGGATGCATTGTCTTTCCGAGGTATTCAACAAGGGAGGCGCAGTCGCTCATCCTGTCCATCATCCTGTCCAGAGCCTCCACGCCCTTGCCTGAACAGAGCTGCCTGATTGGGACAATCCTGCTCAGTCCCCTGTGCAGCTGCATCACCTCGCGCGGGAGAATCTTCCCGGCGGCTGCCCTCGAAATGATTCTCTCAAGGTCTCCTATGTCACCAATCAGCCCCTGAATTTCCTGCAGAGCCTGCGAGTCGTCCACGAAATGCTGTACCACCGCATACCTGTCTTCCAACTCCTGCAAATCCATCACCGGCATTGCCAGCCAGGTGCGCAGCAGGCGGGAGCCCATTGGAGATGAGCATTTGTCAATCACGTCCACGAGGCTGACCCCGTCCTTGCCGGAGGCGGAGGCGAAGATTTCGAGATTACGGAAGGTGAAGCGGTCCATCCAGACAAATGCCCCTTCGTCAATTCTGGAAATGGAGCAGATGTTGGAGAGTCCGCTGTGCTGTGTCTGTTCGAGATAGACCAGCAGGGCACCCGCCGAGCTGACTCCCAGAGGGAAGCAGTCGATGGCGAAACCCTTGAGGGAATCCACCTTGAGCTGTTTCCGGAGTCTTTCTGCAGCACTTTCACGGACAAAGGCCCATTCGTCGATGGAGGAAATGTAGAAACTGTCCCCGAATCTCTCCCTGGTGCCCTTCTCGTAGCCTCTCGGGACGAGGAGTTCCTTCGGGGCGAACGACCCCAGCAGGGTGGAGATGTAGTCCAGCGAACCTTCCGCCACCTGGAATGTACCCGTGGAGACATCCAGAAACGCCGCTCCGCATTTATCCTTTCCGAAGGTCAGGGCGGCTATGTAGTTGTGCTCCTTCTGTTCAAGGAGCTGTTCATTGAAGGCTATTCCCGGGGTGACCAGTTCGGTGATACCCCTCTTGACGATTTTCTTTGTGAGTTTCGGGTCTTCAAGCTGGTCACAGACAGCCACTTTGTAGCCTGCGCGCACCAGCCTGGGAAGGTACGAGTCAATGGAATGGTACGGAAAACCTGCCATCGGGATGGAGTCCGGGGCGGCATTGGACCTCTTGGTCAGGACAATGCCCAGAACCTTGCTCGCGGTCAGGGCATCCTCACCGTAGGTCTCGTAGAAGTCTCCGCATCTGAAAAGCAGCAAAGCCTCAGGGTGCTCCGCCTTCACGGCGAAGAACTGCTTCATCATCGGTGTCTCATTCGGTTGCTTTGTTGCCATCTGTTAAAAAATATATATAATCATTCTGATTCTTCCTACTCTCAATCCTCCGTCCTTCCAGCCCGCTTCGCACAGGCGTAGCCTGCAAAAATACCAAAATATCTCTTAAATCCTTGTCAAGGGGGCTGAAAAAATCAATCATTTACTGTTTTTGCGTTTAACATTAGTAATTACTAAAATTAGTACAGCAGTAAATACTCCAACAATGTGACAAATCTCCTATATGGGGCAGCCCTTGAGTCCGCAAGTGTTAAAGGTGACATACTTCCGTTTGCCAGGTTCGTCACTATGTGTGTTAAAAAACAGAGATAATGATGAAAATGGCAGGGTAATTTCATCATTATGTCCCATAATTTGTCGAGATAATGATGAAATTGGAGGAAATTTGATAAAGTCAGAGCAAACCTGCCATATAGATAGGAATCATCGTGGTTTCACAGTCTTTCCGCAAATCCTTGGTATAGACAAGGTACCTGCTGCTGATGCGACCGGAGTATTTCCTACAGAACTCGTCAAGCGATTTATGCTTGTTGTATCCGGAGGACTTTACTTCCAATGGCCATAGTTTTGAACCCCGTGACAAGAGGAAGTCAATTTCAAAGGGATGATTATTCTCATCCAACCAAGTGTAGTAGAACAATTTGTTGCCGGAAGATGCCAATGCCTGGGCTACAGCATTCTCATACACATAGCCGAGGTTCGCTTCCAGTTTGTCATTCAACAGTTTCTGATATATAATATTTTCCGTAAACTTCTTGTCCCAGAATGCCAAGGTGACAAACAGTCCGGTGTCGCAAACATACATCTTGTACGATGATTTGTCCGATGTAAGTTCCATCCCCACATTCGGATCATTGGAGTGATAGGCAATATTCACTGTCTTGCTGTCCTCAATCATTTCAATGAGCCCACGGATGGAGTCGCTGTTAATTCTGCCCAGCACAGTGGTTATCTGGTATCTGGTGGCATTCTTGTACAGTTCCGATGGTATTGCCTTGAAAATGGCCTTGGCCTTGTCTGTTTTATCCAGTTTGTGGAAATCCTGTTCGTATATCCGGAGAATACCTCTTTTGACTTTATCCACTTTCATTAGGTCACGAGTTTCTATGTACTTGCTTACCGCCTGAGGCATCCCTCCCACCAGCATATAGAGGCGGTAATCACGAAGCATCTTCCGGTTCACATCATCACCCAATGGTCTTTTCTTCTCCAACATCTCCTTCAGCAGAGGAATCGTTTCCTTATCTCCCATAGCCCACCGGAACTCTTCATAGTCCATTGGGTACATACAGAGGGATTCCTCTTCGCTTGGTATGACTATGTTGTCAACATTCTTATGGATACTGATAAGGGAACCGGTCTCGATGAAATCATAACGCCCGTCTTCAACAAGGTATTTGATTGCCTGACGCGCGATTGGATATTGCTGTACTTCATCAAAGATAATAACCGACTCCCTTTCATACAAAGAGATGCCTTTCAGCAATTTCAGTCTGGTGAAGAAGTAGTCCAAATCTGAAATATCATTGAACAGGTTCTTCTCTTCTGTAGAAGCCTTTGCGAAGTCGATGATTACGTGACTGCGATACTCATTCTGTGCAAACAGCCGGACAATGGTTGACTTTCCCACACGTCTCGGCCCTTCTATCAACAAAGCTGATTCTCCATTTGACTCTTTTTTCCAAACGAGCATTTCATCATATATCTTCCTTCTGAATAGAGTATCCATATATATTAATTTATGTCTTTGCAAATATAATTATATATAAATGAAAATCAATATATTTTATTGGGTTTTATCGAATTTCCGCAATTTTCAAAATGGTGTTTCATCGAATTTCCGCAGTTTTTATGTTTTTGAAAATAACTGAGTATATTTGCAGGCTTTGCTTTGGGAGAGCTAGCGAAACTTGAGGATATGAAACGAGTGTTGGTGATATCATATTATTGGCCGCCGTCAGGGGGGTCGGGCGTGCAGAGGTGGGTGAAATTCGCCAAGTACCTGCCTGCACAAGGGTGGCAATGTGTCGTCTATACCCCTGAGAATCCGGAACTTCTGGCAATTGACCGCACTCTGGAGAATGACGTTCCCGAGGGCACGGAGGTGTTGAAAACCAGGATTTTTGAGCCATATTCCATCTACAGGAAACTGCTCGGCGGCAAGTCCGCTTCCGAGGGGGGAAGCAATGAGGTCAACCCGGTCAATTCGCAGAAAAAAACCTTCTTGCAGAGGCTTGCAATGAAGGTCAGGGGGAATTTTTTCATTCCTGATCCCCGGGTTCTCTGGGTTCGGAAGTCTGTCAGATTTCTGAAGGACTACCTCAGGGACCATCCCGTCGATGTGATTGTGAGCACCGGTCCGCCACATTCTATGCATCTGATTGCAATGAAACTCTCCCGTGAGTGCGGTCTGCCGTGGATTGCGGATTTCCGCGATCCCTGGACGAAGATGTTCTATTTCAAGCATCTGGAACTGTCCGAGTGGGCAAGGCACAGGCACGAGTGTCTGGAGAAGCAGGTGCTGGACAATGCCACGGTAGTGGTGGCGGTTTCGCCTATTGTGCAGGAGGAGTTCAGGAGTATGACAGAAACTCCTGTCGAGCTGATAACCAATGGATTCGATGAGGATGACTTTGCCGATGCCCTTGTTGAGGACGATGGCTATTTCAACATCACCCACACTGGGCTGTTCGCTGCGGACGGCAATCCGGATGTGCTCTGGAAGGTACTCTCCGAGAAATGCGCGGAGGATGAGGAATTTCGCAGGATGCTCAGAATCAGGCTTGTGGGAAAGACAGACAGGGACATCGTCAGGTCAATCCTGGAGGCTTCCCTTGCGGAGAACCTGATTGACAACGGCTATCAGCCCCATCCTGTGGCGGTCAAGGAACAGAAAAGCGCCTCGCTGCTGATTCTTCCGCTCAGGAAGGAGCCCGAGTACATGGCGACCCTTCCGGGGAAACTGTTTGAATATCTCGCCTCAGGCCGGCCTGTGCTCGGAATCGGGCAGCCTGACGGGGCCATGGCGCAAATCCTCAGGCAGTCAGGCGCGGGACAGACCTTTGACTGGGATGACTATGACGGGATTGCCAAATTCATTGACGGGAGTTGGGAGGCGTTCCGCAACGGGACCCTTCAAGTCGATGTGGAAGGTACGGAACAGTTCTCCCGCCGCTCCACGGCCCGGAAAATGGCGGAGTTGATGGACAGAATTGTAGATATACCGTAAATTGTAAATATCTCGTAAATATTAAATATTTCCTAAAATGAAGAATAACAAGATATTGACCGCCTGCCTCGTCTACGCGGGCATCGTCCTCCTCTTCCTCGCCCTCGCCTACGGCTTCGTGCCGCAGGTGTTTTCGGGAAAGGTGCTGAATCAGTCGGACATATCTTCCTGGAAAGGCATTACAAATGAAATATCCACCCACAATGCCGCCCATCCCGACGACAGGACCTTGTGGACGAACTCCATCTTCGGGGGAATGCCGACCGTGTCGATGTACGACGAGTTTGAGGGAGACTGGACAAAACCGTTGTACAAGTTTCTGACGGGAGGACTCAGGCCGGCCAACTATCTTTTCGTGTCCCTTCTCGGGGCTTTTCTGCTGATGCTCGCCTTGGGAATCGACAAGGTTCTTGCCATTGCAGGAGCGATTGCCGTGACTTTCTGTTCCTACAATTTCCAGATTATCCAGGTGGGGCACAACACAAAGATGCAGGCCCTGGCATTCGCTCCCTGGGTGCTTGCAGGCCTGATTTTCACCTACCGCAGCGCCCTTTCAGATAAGGCTGCCTGGAGAAAATGGCTCCCCCTGACGGTGCTCGGTTCGGTGCTTTTCTCCCTGGCCCTGAGTATGCAGATCAAGGCCAACCATCCGCAGATTACATATTACCTTGCAATCATCATCTTCCTTTACGCAATAGCGACTTTTGTCGCCGTCCTCGTGAAGAAAACAGGTGTGGGACGATTCTTCGCGGCTTCCGGTCTGCTGCTTGCCGTCGGTCTTGTCGGCATCGGGACCAATGCCAACAAGTTGATTCCGACCTACGAGTATGCCAAATACACGATGCGCGGAGGTTCCGAACTCTCCCCGACATCCGACACTCACAATGACAAGGGTCTGGACCTTGGTTACGCGACGGCGTGGTCCTACGGCATTGAGGAGACCCCGAATCTTCTGATTCCTGACTTCAACGGAGGGGCTTCGGCAGGCAGTCTGGGAAAGAAATCAGAGACATATAAACTGCTCAAGAGGGCCGGCCAGCCGGGATTGAACGGGATTATGAAGTCCCTCCCGCTGTACTGGGGACCGCAGCCTTTTACCGCCGGACCTATGTATATGGGAGCCGTCACAATCTTCCTTTTCGTGCTCGGGCTCTGCCTTTTCAGAGGCAGGGAGAAATGGTGGCTGCTGGTTGCGACCATCCTGGCGATCCTGCTTGCCTGGGGAAGCCATTTGATGTGGTTCACCCGCCTTTGGTTTGAATATGCCCCGATGTACAACAAGTTCAGGACAGTCTCGATGGCTCTGGTGATTCTGCAGTTCAGCCTTCCGATGTTGGGATTCATGGTCCTGGACAGGATTCTCAAGGACGGTTACAATCACAAGAAGGTGCTGAAAGCCACAGCAATAGCCTTCGGGGTGACGGCCGGATTCTGCTTTGTCTGCATCCTTTTCCCTTCGATTGCAGGATCTTTTACAAGTGCCTCCGATGCAGGCAATCCGGAAATACTGACCGAGGCCCTTGCGGCGGACAGGAGGACCCTTCTTGTGGAGGATGCCTTCAGGTCACTTCTGATGATTACCCTTGCTGCGGCGCTCATCGCCTGGTGCTACAACACGAAACATCCTTTTGCGGTCAAGGGAAGGCAGTACATTGCCGCCGCCGTGTTCTGCGTCCTGGTGCTCTTTGACCTTGGAGCGGTTGGAAAAAGGTACCTCAACAAGGACCATTTCGTGACGAAAAAGGATTTCAACAGTGCCTACGCACAGAGGACGGTTGACAAGATTATTCTTGCGGACACCGACCCGGACTACAGGGTGCTCGACCTGAGTGTGAACACCTTCAATGACGGAATCCAGGCCTACCGCCACAAGTGCATCGGAGGTTACAGCCCTGCCAAACTTCAAAGATACCAGGATTTGATTGAAAGGCATATCTCAGGGGAAATCAACAAGGCTGTACGCAGCCTGAACAATGCCGGGACCATTGCCTCGATGGAGGAGTCCCTGCCGTACCTTTCGGTGCTTTCGGCCCTGAACTGCCGCTACATTGTAGTCGACCCGGACTATCCTCCGGTAAGGAACCGCAACGCCTTCGGCAATGCCTGGTTCGTGGATGACTTTGTCGGTGCGGACACTCCCGATCAGGAAATAGATCTTCTTGGTGCGACCGACCTGAGGAGATGCGCTGTCATCGGCGAGGATTTCCTTTGGGCGAGGGAGGCGTTTGGAGGCGTCGTTCCCGGAGATTCAGCCTCTTGCGAGGGGAGTGTTGACGCTCTCTCCGACACTCAGTCGGGGGATTGCATAAACCTCGTACATTACGCCCCGAACGAACTGCGCTACGACTTCAGCACGTCGCGGGAGCGTCCTGTCATTTTCAGCGAAATCTACTATCCGAACGGTTGGAAGGCGTGGATTGAGTCGTCAGGGAAATATGGAACAGTCCGCGACGGTCATTACATTCCGACTGAGGACGCCATCGGGACAGACCTCTTCCGTGCCGACTGGATTCTGCGTGGAGCCGTTCTCCCGCAGGGCCAGGGTACTCTGGTGATGCGCTTCGAGCCGTCGTCCTACACCACTGGCAGCACAATTTCCCGCGCAAGTTCAATCCTCCTGCTTCTTCTGCTTCTTCTCTCTGCCTCCGGAGCTGTTGCTGTCAAATTCTGAATCCATTTTAATAGTTCTCCGCAAAGTAGGCTACTTTCGTTAGATTACAATCGCTCCGGCAACCGGCAGAATGGCTCCTGAGATGTAGGAGGAAAGATCGCTGGCCAGAAAGAGGAAGGCGTTGGCTATGTCTTCCGGTTCAGCCATTCTTCCCATAGGAATGTTGCGGATGAGAGGTTTGATCATCTCCTCCGGAAGGACTGCTACCATATCGGTCCTTGTAATACCAGGCGCGACGGCATTCACGCGGATATTGTATCTTCCCAGTTCGCGGGAAAGGGATTTTGTCAGACCGTTCACGGCAAATTTCGAAGCCGGATAGCCGCATCCCGACCCCTGACCGTTGAAACTTACGATGGAACTTGTGTTGATGATTGACCCTCCTGTCTCCTTCATCAATTCAGCAGCTGCACGTGTGCAGGAGTAAAGTGCCTTGACATTGATGTCGAGAATCTTGTCGAAATCCTCATCCTTGTAGTCAAAGAGAGGTGTGTTCTGTGAAATACCGGCATTGTTCGCCATAATGTCAAGCCTGCCGTATTTCCGTTTCACTTCCGCAAGGGCTTCGCTCATCTGCTTCCGGTCCGAAAGATTCGGCCAGATGGCCTCAACCTGTGCATCCGGCATTTCAGCCTTGATTTTCTCCAATGCAGCCTTAGCAGTCTCCTCGCGGGAACCGCACAGTACGGTAACCGCTCCCTCTTCAAGGAATTTTTTCACGATTGCGTAACCGATGCCTCGTGTACCTCCTGTGACTACGGCCACCTTTCCTTTAAGTAACTGTCCCATATCAAAAATTTTTTTTCATTGTTGCAAATGTAGTCTTTTTTTTCGGAATCAAAGCATTGCATTTTTTGTCTTTTCGTCTTCCTGTCAGTCGGCAGTGAAAACAGGGATGTCGGCATTGGGACCGATGAAAAACCGTGCCATATCCGATGTTTTGTACCATTTGGGCTTGTCAGGCATATTGTCGTGAATGGTCTGACCGTTTATGACAAGATTCTCAAAGCGGACATTGGTGACCTTTCTTTCAGGAGAATATCCGCAGATGACAGACATTTCTGACCTGGTGCCGGTGTAGGAGACATTTCTGAAGGTCACATTGTCAATGCCCCTGCCGGGAGCCTTGCAGTATTTGTCATTGAAGCAGACTTTCAGGTGAATGAGCTGTCCCTGACGGAAATCCTCTATCCTGATGTCTTCAAAAAGTACGTTCCGCACGAGAATGTTGTCTCCGCAATTGATGGCCAGACATCCCTGATAGTCAATCTGTTTTTCCTTGTGGTCGAGAATGTCTATATTGACATAGGACAGGTTCTCTATTACTTCATTCTTTTCCACGTCTCCGTGCAATCCAATCATTATCGGGTGGGCAACGTCCGCCCACAAGGTAGAGTTCCGCATTGTTATGTTGCTGCAGCTGCCCTTGTGCCCGAGCCTTGTTGCATAGACGGTGGTGCAGTCATCGGAATTTCGGCAGAAGCATCCATCAAAAAGTATGTTGCTGCTTGCGAACACGTTGAGCCCGTCTCCCCATCCGTACGAACTGATGACCTTGACATTGCTGATGCTCACGGAATCCGATTCCCCCGTGGGAATCTGCGTGGAGAAGATTCCGTCCACCTGCACTCTCCGTGAACGTGTGATTTCCACCCCGGCTCCTCTTCCCTGCGGATGGATTCTTCCTCTTCCGAAAATCCTGACATCTTCAGCCCCGATGACTTTCAGGCATCCGAAGACAATTGCCCCTCCGTCTAGGTACACTGTCTTCCCGGAACCTACCCGGAGTGTGTCTCCCGGCAGGTGGTGAACTCCCGGACCGAAATAGATGACATCCTTTCTTTTCTTCTGCAACTGTGAGACATTCCTGACCTTGATTCCGTCAACAGGATTGTTCCGGTCAATGGGGTTGGCGAAAAGGTGCAGGTTGTGGAAGATGTCTCCGTTGATTTCCACGGAAAGATTGCGTGGAGTGTTCAGCTTGAATGTCAAGGAGTTTCCCTCAATTTCCGGTACAATAGAATATGAAGCTGGCCTGATTGCTGCCGAATCCACCCTTGCATTGAGGGAGGTCACCCTGACTTCCACTTCTCCTTCAAAATCAAACCAGGACACCGATGCCTTTTCAGTGTAGTGCCTTGTTCCCCTCACTTCATCAACCTTCACCATATAGGTCGGCACCTCCTGCCATTCTCCTCCCGGAATCCTCACCTTTACCTCAAAGTCATTCTTCATCTCAACGCCTTCCGGAGCCGGGTAAGTGACGACTCTGTTCCCTCCGGAAGCAAGTAAGGTCAAAAACGGCAGAATTGCCGAAACAAACAGTCTGTGCAGCATATTAAATATTCAGATTACAGAGAAGGGATTTTCATTATTGTTTGATATTAACTTTACTTTTGACGCAAACGGGACCCTCAGCGCGGATTCCGTCATATTTCATCTTGATTTTCCGGTCTGAGGAGAAGATGTAGTCCACACTTCCGTCGCTGAAAACGACTTTCACGCCAACATATCCTTCACCGAAATATTCAACATTCTCAATCTCCAGAGTGTCTCCATCGACAAACGGCTGATAGACAGCTACGAAAGGTCTTGTCCAGGCCTCACCCTCCTGACGCGCTACAAATGTGAGAGCAGGAGAATTCTTCACATCGTATGGCATTGGAGTGCGCGTAAGGGCGTCAATCGCCGGCGAAGACACCTTGAACACAGTCCTCTCCGGAGAGCCTTTCATCCACATCCTCATTCCAGCCCTGGAGCCATCATTGCAAGTCATTGTAAATATTCCCTTTACATTTGAAGCAGTCTTGCAACAGTACTTGTCCCACAGATAGGAATAAGCATACAGATGAGCTCCTGCAAAAGCAAGTTCCTCCGTTGGTTCAAGAGGGACATCCAATGTAAATTCCTGACCTATGTTGTGATAGAAATAATCGTGAAACTTGTCACGCCCGTCCTGACGTCGGGAGCGGAATATATCCACATAATAACCTGCCCCAGGGCGTGTATTCACCAGAATGACATGACGCAGCTGGTCCGATTGGGTTTCCGGCTCAACAAAGCTGAACTCACCATAACATATTCCTTCATCTGACGGTGCATCACTCTTTTTGTATGAGGGCTTTGGATAGCAGTTCACGAGACGGAAAGGATGATGTGACTCCATAACCGGATATGATGACACCCCGTCCACGCAAACGGTATTGTGGGCCGGGAACTGGGAGTAGAACTCAAGATAGTCAGGTGTGGAGTATCCGCTTCCTCGTCCGAGGTCAGGAGCCATAACATAACCTTTCCCGTAAAGTTCAATGGATATTCCGTTGGCGTGCATATGGTTCCCCTGAGAGCCGCACACGCTCATCATCAGGCTGTTTCCCGGTTCTGAACCACTTCTGGCAGCGAACCAGCTTACACCCTCGGACCAGAAGACAGGAGTCTGATAATCAGTATATTCCTCTGACGGCACAGCCTTCAGATGCTTGAATTTGTAGTTTGGTTTCGAATAATGTCCGTCTCCCCAGCAGACTGAAAGTCCTGATGGCAGAAGGTACTGGGGAAGGGCCTTTACGGCCTGGTCGAGAATCGGATATTCCTTGACCAGATCAATGCCGGCAACCCTGTAAAGCAGGTCTGCAAGTGCATCAAATTCACTGAGAACCATTGTTGAATATCCCGGAGATTCCTTCCAAAGGGCGCTTCCCCTGTCAAATCCATAGTCAATCATTTTCCCGATTGACCACTGGCGTATGGTCGAATTGTTGAGGATTTCATTAAGGTACCAGTTGCGTCCGCGTCCGTCCTCAAAGGCAGAATCCTCTGGAAGAATCATAGCGATGTTTGTCACAAAACGTGCCTGGATGAGGTTCCAGTTGTTCTGGGGCACGCCGCCGGCTATGATTACATCTGCCCAATTGCGGAAGGCTTGGTCATAGACGGCAATTTTCTCCGGCCTGGTCTTCTCCAGATATGAGTGCAGTAAATCGTAGCAGGCCGTTGTCGGCAGGACGGCATCCTCGTGGATGACCTCGAAGGATGTCAGTCCCACAAGGGTCTGCTGATGGGTGTGTGCAATGTCAACCGGAGGCTTCCTGTAGTAGAGTCCTGTCATATAGGTGTCGAAAATGTCCGCGGCAAACCTGGCAAACTTCTCATCACCTTCCGCCCACCATAGATATGCGGCATCCCTTGCAAGATTGAGCACGGTCATATTCATTGACTCCACATTACGGCCGGTCTCGCGCGGATCTGCCCATTCCATCTGTCCAGTTGTCTTGTTCTTCATCCACATCCCGAGGGAATCCTGGTAAGACGGCGTGTCCTCCAGCGAAGGACGGGAATAATTTGTCTGGATGCCTCTGGTTGCCGTGTATCTGACTGTCGGAACAGGAGCCCTTCCACCGACGTGATTCAGTTTTTCTCCTTTAATATATATTTCATCCGCGTGACTGTCCCAGTACATCTGCAGGCGGCTTACAATCCATTCCGGATTCTCGACGTGTCGGAGCACATAGGCATCAACTTTTTTGTGACAACCCTCGGCGGTGGATGCAACCTGCTCCGGAGAGTCCACACCTACTGTCATCCTCGGATATTCCGTTGACATTTTGGGGATTTCGATAGTGTGCTCCTGGGCCACAACTCCAACTTCATAGGATGCGACAGTCAGCAAGACGGTCATTATAATCTTTAACGAGATATCCATTCTTCCTGAAATATTCTGAATTATAAAATATTCTTACCAATCTTTTTATATTCCTTCAAGTCTGCCTTTGTTGCCGGAATGAAGTGCATCGCAGCACCGCCCTTTGGAAGAAGTTTGAATGTCAGGATCTGGCCTGAGCGTACAATCCAGCGAGTACATTTTACCTTTGTCGGAGAATCGGATGAAGGGTCATCGGTGTAGGCTCTGAGCACATAGTCCTTTCCCGGCTCAAGGAACGAAGTCGGAACCTGAAGGGTGCGGCCTTCATCATTTGTAATGGCTCCGGAAAACCATTCCTTACCGCTGCGACGCGCAATCACCGTATGTTCCCCGATTGCATCATCCACGACCTTGGTGTCGTCCCAGACAGTAGGGACGTTGTCGAAGAACTCAAGTTCAGGAACCTCCTTGATGTTGTCCGGCTTGTCGTACCAGTAGAGTGTCTGGAGCGGAGAGAAGAAGAGCACAGGGAAGGTCAGCTGGTGGGCGTGAGTGTTCTTGATTCTATTGTCGAAGTAGCAGACGGTGTAGTCACCTGCTCCGCAGAGCATACGGGTAAACGGAAGGATTGTGTTGTGCGTAGCTGAAGGAAATTCTTCATTTCCTCTTATACCCTCCTGGGTCAGAAGGTTCGGATATGTTCTTGAATAACCGGTAGGACGGTATTCGTCGTGGATATTCACCATCAGATGGTTGTCTGCAGCAAGGCGGACAAGCGAATGTACCCAGTCGGCCCAGTGCTGGGAAGTGAACTGAACGAAGCCGAATTTCACACCGGCAAGTCCCCATTCCTTATACACCGGAAAGATTTCCGCGGCCTGTTTCTGGAGGGCGTGCTGGTTAACATATACCCAGACACCTACTCCCTTTGATTTCCCGTACTCGACGACCTTTTTCATATCAATCGGAGCCACGACCTCTTTCGCGTCAGAATTGAAGTCGAAGGACGGGCCGTACCATTTCCAGTCGTAGAGGATGTAGTTCATATTGTGAGCTGCACAGAAGTCAATGCATTTCAATGAGTTCTCCGTCGTGAGGGTAGTCTCGCGGATAATCTTGCCCGGACGAATCCAGCTTTCGTCCGCAATCTTTGAGGCTTCGTTGAGGTTCAGGAAGATGTCGTTGTTTTCCAGAAGGCCTCCGAGCCTGTCAGAAACCATTATCACCCTCCAGGGGAAGGCGTAAGGAGTCACAAGATCGGTGGCATTGTCATTCAGGGCAGTGACAATCGTGTTCTTCATCTCCTTTGACAAGGTAAACTTGCAACGCGGGAAATCCACCTGCCCGGCCTCACCCAATGCTGCATAGAGACCTTCCTCGATGCACAGAGTCAGAGGTCTTTCTGCCTCCTCGCTCCAGTTCTCGAGTGGAAGCAGTTCGTAAGGTGCCTGTGCCCAGGCTGCGTGCCAGGCGCGGGTGCCTTCCGGGAAAGTGAAATTGGTGTTTTCTGCCAGAACCCTGTGATAGATAGCGTCCGGGTGCATCGGCAGGATGTAGCGGAGGGCTATACCCTCATCGTATGCCCTGACTTCGATGTCCAGACGGTATTTTGACGCATCATTTTTCACAAAATGAAGGACGATGCCATTGAAGGCGTCCCTGACCGATGACCGTTCTCCATAAGGGTTGTGCCAGACAGTGTCCCTGCTGAAAGTCTCGGCGGAATCGAAGGCCAGATTGTCAAACCACTTCCCTGTCTTTTCCGCCTTCTTCGCAAGGGCATTCTCCCACACGTGATTGTCGAATGTCACGTCAAGGACGGAAGGAAGGATAACAGGCTTGCCGCAATAGCTTGTCTGATATGTAACAGACATCCTTCCGTCAGTCGCCGACGCCGTGATTCCGGCCGTCTGCTTCCCGTCGGGAGATTCCACCTTGAAACTTTGGGCCGACACAACCATCGGCAACACACACGCAAAAAAGAGTACAATATTCCGCTTCATAATGAAAATGTTTCCAAAAGACATAATTATTAACGGACAGCAATGCAAAAGTACTCATTTAAGATGTAATATAATGATGTTGTTACTTTGCAGTATCAGTAATCAGCTGGACATTGAGTTCCTGAACAGCGGATTTGTAGGTCTTGTCACCTTCAGCTTCAATGCAGAGAGTTATGCCTGTCCACAGACGTTTCGGATCCTTCCCGAAGTAGGTCGTGTTCACTTTGAATGTGTTCGGAGCAACTTGCTCAGCGGGACCGCTTATCAGCACTATTCTTGGCTTGACGGCTGCGTGATGGCTGCTGTGCCTTGTCATTGTAGAATCCACGAAGACGGGATTGAGGGTAAGAATTTCACCGCTCAGGCGGATATTCATCTTTATGTGCCTGTCATGTTGATATTCAATAAGTTTCCCGTCTATCTCCGCACTTACCCACTGGCGTTTCCGGCCTTGGTTTTCCTGATAAATCTGTTTTGTTAGCGCTACCATTTCCTCATCCTGATACCAGAACTGTTCGTGCGGATCCTGACTTTCGTGTCCATCCTGAAACCATCTTGAATAATGGCATCCTTCTTCAGGACGAGGATTGTCGAGTGCTTTTTCAATGAAAAGCGCAATGTAGTCGATGGTATGGCGGCAAAGGTCGAAGTGACCTCTTCCAGCATCGCACAAGAATGAAATCCTGCTGTCCGGATACATCATCTGAAATGCCAGTGCCGGAAGAAGACGTGCTTCCCACCACTCATACTCGCCAATTATCATCAGACTTGGAATTTTGTCGATGTTCCTGGTACGCCCCCATTCGACATTTGCCCGTCCGTAACCGCAAAGGTTGGTGCGGGGAGCATCTCCGTGGTAGGAAATGATGCAGAGGGTACGGTCTGGATTCCACGCAGCGAAGTTCCACGGAAAGGTTGCCTGAGCGGAATGTCCGAACGGTATCACCGGTGCAGATGCAATTTCCGGATGTCCGGTGCCATCAGCAAAATCCAGCATTATCTTCTCGAATCTTTCCTGACATCCCGAGGTTACATCCCAGTTCTGCGAACCTCTCTGTATGAATGCCATAGCCACTCCGAGGGAGTCCATCCGAGAGCAGAATACCGCATCTCTGAAGAGGACTTCTTCAGTCATATTTTGGTGGCAATACAGTACGGCGCGCACCTGTTTCTGCCCACGAGGGAGGCGTATAAGCGAGCGTTCTCCCTCCGTGCCACTGCTATAGTCAAAATAAACCACACCCTGACCGAATGATGTTATTGCAGTCAGGGTCAAAATGAGTGTAACAAAAAATCTATTCACATTAATAGGATTTCATCGACATAGCCACTCCCCATTTCTTTGCCGGCTTCGGTCCCATCTGAAGGACAAGTGTGCCTCCTTTCACAAGATCTTTGTGAGAGATTGTGCATTTGTTCCAGGGTTGACCGTTGAGGCTTGCGTTCTGGATATACATATTTTTATCAGAATTGTTCCTGGTCTCAATCTCAAACGATTCTCCTTCGTAATACTTTCCGTTGAGTCTGATTGTGATTTTGTCAAAGATTGGT
>CAMEBJ010000006.1 GCA_945912085.1 uncultured Bacteroidales bacterium
CACAATTCTCATATCCATCGTATGGTGATGTCTTTGTCGATGCCTTAATTTGCAATTTCTTCATTAAGCCAGCGAAGGAAGGTGATTCCCATGTACTGATGACACGTTTTCTGCTTACCATTTTTCCTTCGCCAGTTCTTTCATTGAACCATAATACTATACCTTCAATTCCATCCAAAACATGTATATCACCTGTTCTGAGAATCTTCTTGGATGGAGCACTTTCATCTTTAACAGCATCATTCTTTATTGTTACATCATATAAATCGTCAGCATATAGAAGATTCTGTCCTGGACTTAAATCAATACCATCTACATATACGCAGGCAGATATGAATGTTCGGAATTTATTGCCATAATTCACATATAAGAAACAACTATCACGGTTTCGATTGTGAGTATAATGTAATTTCCCCCTTTCGTCCATTACTTTGCATGAGCCATCTTTCCCAATAAGACAGAATATAGAAATCATATTAGGTGATTCGAGTGAGTCGAATTCCTTAAATATCTCTAGCCCATCTGTCAATGGGTATAGCATATCACCCTTCAAATTTATTATACCCTTGCCGTTTCCTTTTCCGACAACAGCAGTGCCTCCCATCATTGAATACGCAATATCATACTCGTTTTTAAGTTTCATCCATCCGCTTTTGGTTATGTAGCCCCATTTACCTCCTTTGCGCACGGGGGCAAGCCCACATGAGAACGAATGACAATCTTCAAACTGAGCAGGAATTACAACCTTCCCATCCATATCCATGTATCCCCACAAACCATTTGCCTTGAATGCAGCCATATCTTCATAGAATGGTCTTATCTCCTCATAATCAGTCTCAATACATAACGAACCATTCAATGACCTAAGTATTTTCTTATTTTCATTATGTAGTATGACATATTCAGAATAAAGCTCTATTTCATCATATTGTATTGGAATAATCAAGGTCTGCGTAGATATGTCATATACCCCAGCCAAACCATCTTTACCTACTACAAACATATTAGAACATCTGTGACTTACATAGCTATATTCAAATGGCACTAACGTGTTGCATTCCAAATCAATGACTCCAACACATCCGCCTTTTAGAGCTCTGATATACTGATCGGAACAATATGTAGAAGAAGAGAAATCCAGTTCATGATATTCAAACGGAATAACTAAATTTCCATTCTTATCAATGATTCCATCTTTATAATCCTTCGACACTCTTGCTAAAGATGTTTTGGGATCGAAATCATCTGCTCCCTCATACATGAATGGAATTACGACTTCCAGTTTCTCATTAAGATATCCATATAATCCGTTAGTTTCAACTCTGCAAAGACCACATGAAAATCCATGATAAGATCCATATTTCTGCCTTATAGCTTCTTTTGCTTCATTTTCTCGGGCCAGACGAGCTAAGTTGACTGCCTTTAAGTCTACGTCTAAAGTTATGTCCTGATTTTCTACCTTGACTATCCGCTGAATCTTATCTATACATCCGTCATTCGTACTGATGAATTCAAAATAATATTCTCCAGCATATAGAGATGTCTGATAAAGAGTATGTGCTTGTATTCTTTCTATTTTATTCCCATCAATATAACAGTCAAACTCCATATTTGAGATGACCTTTACACTTGATTTAGTCTTGGTGGAGGATTCTTTGTCGCAGATTTGTGGCTCAGGAGTTTCGAAAAACATCTGCTTCATCTTTTTGTAGAAGTCATCAAAATAGTAATGGTCATATTTTGGTCCATTTTTCCTCACTACTTTTGAAATATCAGATGGCAGATTGTCTGGAAAACCCGTAAATCCTTCCAACATGACAGGAATGATATTCTTGTTGTGTTTAAGTGCATGTGCCAATTCACAACGTAGCCAGTCATTATTAGGGTCAAACGATTCGTCAAGGGTCCTATCAAATGCTCCTTCATTGAGAATCAATATAAAGTCCGTACACTCTTCTATCCTACCAAGCAAAGCAGTGTCAAAGTCCCCGTTTCTAAGTGTATCTATATCAAAACTTACATGATAGCCGTCACGACTAAGGAGGTCATATAAATGTTTCGCTGTTTCAAATCCCCCTTTTCGACGGTAACTTATGAAAATATCATACTTCATATCTATCTTTTTTTTGTCTGCCCGGTTGTAAATATAACTATTTTTCAGTCAACTATATTATAAATATGAATCCGCTCCAACATAAAACTCATGTAATTTTATGCCCGTTATGGTATAATTTCTAAATAATATGTTAAATTTATACCCATAAGAGTATAATATATGACGGCGGCAGCTTGGAATTCGCCGATGATTTACCTGTTTTTATTTACGGATCACAAATATCTAATCCATGAAAATCAAGCTCGACAATTCCAAAGAGCCGCTGACAGGGACAATCTCCAACAAGGAGAGAAGCCTCCTCAGCGGCTCCTTTGTGACTTTTCTGCCCCGGCATTCCGCAAGGCTTTCCCCAAAAAGCAACTCTGCCTTGGTTATTTCAGAAATACAGCAGTTCTCCAGCCCACATTCCTCAATCTTCCCGGGAAAGCTCAGGAGAGCTTGTGGATGGCAAGGCCGCTGCGGAGTTTCGGCTCGAACCAGGTGGTTTTCGGAGGCATTATGTTTCCGGAGTCGGCGATGTCAATCAGCTGCTGCATTGAAACGGGATAGAGGGCGAAGGCCACTGCCATCTCTCCGCTGTCAACCTTGCGGGCGAGTTCTCCGATGCCTCGGATGCCGCCAACGAAGTCAATGCGTTTGTCGGTGCGCAGGTCTTTGATTCCCAATAGTTTGTCAAGCACGAGATTGGAAAGGACAGTCACATCGAGGACTCCGATCGGGTCGGTGTCGTCGTAGCGGCCTTCCCTGGCTTTCAAGGAGTACCAGTTGCCGTCAAGATACATCGAGAAGCAATGCAGGGCAGATGGTTTGAAGGCATCCCTGTGACCTGCGGCCACTTCCTCCTGCCTGCGGGCTTCCGTCCCGGCAAGACTGACCTCGAAGTCCTCTTCCAGAGCTTCGAGGAACTGCTGCGGGGTCATTCCGGCAAGGTCCTTCACAAGGCGGTTGTAGTCGATGATTTTAAGCTGGCTCTGGGGGAAGGCTACAGCCATAAACCAGTTGTATTCCTCATCTCCGGTGTGACCCGGATTGAGATTCCTTTTCTCTTCCCCGACACGGGCGGCGGCTGCGGTCCTGTGGTGGCCGTCAGCAACATAGAAAGCCGGGATTTCTGCAAAAGTACGGGTTATGGCCTCAATCTCCTGCTCTGAATCTATAACCCAGAACTGATGTCCGAAACCGTCCGGAGCTGTGAATGAGTACTCGGGAGTGCCGCTGATGACCTGCGCGACGATTCTGTCGATGACATCGCTGTCGGGGTAGGCGAAGAAGACCGGTTCGATGTTGGCGTCCTGGATGCGGACGTGAATCATCCTGTCGTCTTCCTTCTCCTTGCGGGTGAGTTCATGCTTCTTGATTTTGCCCTCGGCATAGTCATCCGTGTGAGCACAGAGGACGAGACCGTACTGGGTCCTGCCGTCCATTGTCTGGGCATAGACATAGTAATGCGGCTTGTCGTCCTGAACCAGCCAGCCTCTTGCCTGCCACTGGCGGAAATTCTCAACTGCCCGGTCGTAGGCCTGGCTGCTGTGTTCATCGGCAAAAGGAGTGAAGTCGATTTCCGGGCGGGTGATGTGCAGCAGGGATTTCTCTCCTGCCTCGGCTTTGGCTTCTTCGGAATTCAGTACATCGTAGGGGCGGGCAGCCACCTCTTCCACATATTCTTTAGGCGGTCTTACAGCCGCAAAGGGTTTTGTTCTTACCATCGGGAATGAATTACTTGTTAACCTGGAAACGGGTGCAGCCGTCTGCAAAATAGGCGCAGATCTGACGGGCTGCGGCAAGGGCTGCATTGACATTCGCCTCAGCAGTCTCGGCACCCATCTTCTTCGGTGTCGAGAAGACCCTCTTCCCGAATTTCTCTGAAAGTTCCGCCTGGCAGACAGGTGCCACGTCACTCACATACTTCAAATCAGCCCTGTCTTCGAGCACCCTGACCAGTTCAGGCTCATTGATGACTTCCTTGCGGGCGGTGTTCACAAGGCATCCTCCTTTCGGCATTCTGGAAATGAGGTCGTAGCCGATTGACCCTACAGTCTGCGGTGTGGCAGGGATATGCAGGGAAATGAAGTCACATTCACTGTACATCTGCTCCAGGCTCTGCGCAGGGACAACTCCCTCTGCCTGCATTGCTTCAGCACTTACGAACGGGTCAAAAGCCATTACTCCCATCCCGAGCGCGGCAGCCTTGAGTGCAACGAGCCTTCCCACATTTCCGTAGGCCTGGATTCCGACCTTCTTTCCGCTGACCTCGCAGCCAGTTCCCGGAGTGAACTGGTTTCGGGACATATAGATCATCATCGCAATGGCCAGTTCCGCAACCGCATTGGAATTTTGCCCGGGGGTGTTCATTGCAACAATCCCCCTCTGTGTGCAGGCCTCAAGGTCGAGGTTGTCATAACCTGCACCGGCCCTCACGACAATCTTCAAGGCTAGAGCCGCAGCAATCACCTCAGCGGTAACCTTGTCTGAGCGGACAATCAGCGCATCAGCATCAGCGACAGCCTCAAGCAGCTGTGCCTTGTCCGTATATTTTTCCAGCAGGGCGACCTCGTGTCCTGAAGCGGAAGCTATTTCCTTTATTCCCGCGACAGCGGCAGCCGCAAAAGGCTTTTCAGTGGCAACAAGTATTTTCATAACTTATTTCTTCAGACTTTCAAATTCCTTCATACAATCCACAAGAGCCTGTACGCTCTCTACAGGGCAGGCATTGTAGATGGAAGCCCTGAAGCCACCCACTGACCTGTGTCCCTTGATTCCGACCATCCCGCGCTCCTTCGCGAAGGAGAGGAACTCATCCTGGAGGGTTTCATATCCCGGAGCCATCACGAAGCAGACATTCATTATCGAACGGTCCTCTTTGGCAGCCGTTCCCACAAACAGGCTGTTGCGATCGATTTCCTCGTAAAGCAGGGCCGCTTTCTGACGGTTGATCCTGTTGATTGCCTCAACTCCTCCGATGCTCTTGAGCCATTTGAGGGTCTCGTTCATAACAAAAATCGAGAACACAGGAGGAGTGTTGAACATTGACCCTCCGTCTATGTGGGTGCGGTAGTCCAGCATAGTCGGAATGTACCTCGAAACCTTTCCGAGGGCATCCTTGCGGACAATTGCAAAAGACACTCCGGCAGGGCCTACGTTCTTCTGGGCACCGCCGTAAATGAGGGCATACTTGCTCACATCCACCGGACGGCTCATAATGTCGGAGGACATATCCGCAATAAGAGGCACCGGGCAGTCAATATCGTAAGGAATCTCCGTTCCGTAGATGGTGTTGTTGGTGGTGATGTGGAAATAGTCGATATCTGAAGGAATCACATATCCTTTAGGAATATAGCTGTAGGTCTTGTCGGCAGAAGATGCAAGGGCGTAAGCCTCGCCCAATCCTTTCGCCTCCTTCAGGGCTTTCTTCGCCCAGACACCGGTTTCAAGGTAGGCAGCCTTCTTCTCAAGGAAGTTCATCGCCACATAAAGGAACTCCATACTGGCACCGCCGCCAAGGAAAAGGACCTCGTGAGTATCTGGAATATTGAGCAATTCTTTCCACAGTGAACGGCACTCGTCCATCACGGCCTGCCATTCCTTTGACCTGTGGGATACCTCTATTACTGACATTCCGGTCCCGGCAAAATCCTTCAGGGCCTCAATGGATTTTTCAATGGCCTGGTCCGGCAACACGCACGGACCGGCGTTGAAATTGTGAACCTTTTTCATTTTAATATACACCTTTATTATCTGTTATTTTCTCGCAATAATGACAAAGCAGGGAAATCTCATCACCTCTGCATATTGTAGTGAACCTTGTGCGGATAGGTTGATGGTTGGTTATGCACTTTGGGTTCATACATTTGGCTATGCCCTCGACCTCTGCAGGCATCTGGAGTTTCCTTTTCTCGACCACCTTGAAGTCGCGGATGATGTTAACCGTGGCGTTGGGGGCAATCAGGGCGAGTTTGTTCAGTTCCTCGTCCTCGAAGAAAGTGTCGGAAATCTTGATAATGCCCTTTTTGCCGAGATGACGGCTTGAGAGGTTGATACCGATGGTGATCCTGTTCCCGGTGTCTTTCAGATTGAGGATGTCAAGAGCCTTGAAGACCCTGTCCGCAGGGATGTGGTCCAGCACTGTACCATTCTCCAATGCACTTACTATCAATTGCTTGTTACTATGTGTCATATTTTCGATATTTAAAAGCCGGAGAGATTACCTGTAACCGAGAAGGTATGAGATGATTGCCATCCTGACATAAAGTCCGCTCTCGGCCTGTTTGAAATAGTATGCGTATGGGGTATCATCCACGTCCTCACATATTTCCCCTACTCTCGGGAGAGGATGGAGAATCTTCATATTCTCACGGACTCCGCCGAGCATCCTGGCACTCAGCTGGTACACATCCTTCACTTTTTCATATTCCATCGGATCGGTGAACCTTTCCTGCTGCACCCTTGTCATATAGAGTATGTCGCAGTCATTCAGACCGTCCTCGAGAGAGGAGGTCTCCCTGTACGGAATCCCGCGTTCGTCAAGGAAGGTCTTGTACTCGGCAGGCATTTTCAACTCGTCCGGAGAGGTGAAGATGAAAGTCGGATTGAAATGGGACATCGCCTGGAGGAGGGAATGAGTCGTCCTTCCGTATTTCAGGTCACCCACCATATTGATTGTCAGGCCCTCCAGCCGACCCTGCGTCTGAAGGATGGAATACAGGTCAAGGAGGGTCTGGGAAGGATGCTGGTTTGCGCCGTCACCGGCATTGACAACCGGCACGGATGCCACCTCGGAAGCGTAACGGGAACTTCCCTCAAGGGGATGCCTCATTATGATCATATCCACATAGTTGGAGACCATCTTGATGGTGTCTTTCAGGGTCTCTCCCTTGCTGACGCTTGTGTTTGTCGCATCGGAAAAGCCGATGACCCTCGCGCCAAGACGGTTCACCGCCGTCTCGAAACTGAGCCTGGTACGAGTTGAAGGCTCAAAGAAGAGGCTTCCTATCACCTTGCCCGTGAGGAAGTTCTGGACCCTGTCCTTCTCGAACTCCCGGGCAGTCTCGAGGACATGCAGGATTTCCTCCCTGGTAAAATCGCTGATGGATATAAGACTTTTGCTCATATTTGGTTTGTTTGATTACATATTTCTTCTATTCCCGTCGCTCCAGCTTCCCGGATTCTCTTGAGAAAGTCCTCCGTAAGGGAAAGTCTGACGGAAGTCTCAAGGGAGCAGTCCATCCCGAAATCCTGGGCGGAAGGGGTGAGCTGTAGGTCTTTCAGGACCTTCATCACATTGTTCATATCGAGGTAGCCGAATCTTAAGCGGAACCTTGTGGTCGCTGTCTTTTCGATGATGGCACTGTTGGCAATGGCATCCGAGGAGGAGGTCCTGTAGGCACGGATGAGACCAGGGATGCCGAGCTTGATGCCCCCGAAATACCTCACAACGACAATGAGGACATCACTGAGGGAGTTGGAGTCAATTACCGAAAGAATCTGCCTGCCTGCAGACCCGGATGGTTCCCCGTCGTCATTTGCGCGAAAAGCAAGTCGCTGATAGCCAAGACGCCAGGCATAGCAATGATGCCGGGCGTCGTGATACTCCTTCTTCAGGGAATCTACTATGGATTTTATCTCCTGTTCTGTCTCCACGGGATAGGCCAGGGCGATGAAACGGCTGCCGTTGTCCTTGAACAGACCCTCCGCAGGGGCGGCTATGCTCCTGAACCTGTCCTGTATCTGTGCTCCAACGCTGTCCATTTGAAAATCAAAAGTAGTTATTTTTACATTATAATGCAACCGCACCGAAATATTTTGTACCTTTGCTTTCCGCAAGACGAAACCTGAAATTATGATTTACAGATACAGAATTTCCCTCCCCGGGATCAAGGGGTTTGCAAGACTTTATGAGGTAAAGTCCACCTCCAGTCTCTATTCTTTCGCAAAGCAGATGAGAGCGGATATGAATTTCCCACAGGACCAGATGATACTTTTCAAGGCTATGGATGCAGACGGGAATGTCGCCGCAAGATACGGGATGTTCGATCTCGGTGCCGGGACCATCGACTCGGTCACCCTCGGGGAAACCGTGAAGAAAGGCCAGACAAGTTTTGTCTTTTTCTATGACACCACCAATGCCAAAAGCGTCATCGTGACCTTTGAGGGGGAGACACCGGCCAGGGCCAATGTGGTGTACCCGGCGCTGGTCGAGATGAAAGGACCTGACCCTGAGGAATTTGAGAACGGTTACGTTGCCTTTGAAGACCTTCCTGAAGACAAGAAGAATCCCGAGAACGAGGATTTCGACGAGGATGACGAGGACATCGATGAAGAAGACTCCGCAGACGAGGAGGAATTCGACGAGGACGAGGACGAATAAGCCCGTCCCGCCGCTATGTCCCGCAAACTTCTGATCATTCTCGGGCCTACTGCCGTAGGCAAGAGTGACTATGCCGTTGAACAGGCCCTGAAATACGGTTCCCCTGTGATTTCCTGCGATTCAAGGCAGATTTACAGGGAGATGCGCATCGGTACTGCTGTTCCTTCAGCCGAGCAACTCCGCGCCGTGAGGCATTATTTCATCCAGACACATTCAGTCAAGGAAACATATACCGCCGGGAAATACGAGGTCGAGGCCCTCAGGTTGATTCGCGATCTGTTTGAGCAGGGACACGAGACCCTCGTAATGGCAGGAGGCTCGGGGTTCTACATCGATGCGCTCTGCAACGGGCTGGACGAGTTCCCGGATGCTGACCCCGGAATCAGGGCCTCACTGACCCTGAGGCTTCGCAACGAAGGAGTGGAAGGTCTTCAGGAGGAACTGAAGAGGCTGGACCCTCAGAGTTACGCCACAATCGACATTTCCAACGGGCAGAGGGTTGTGCGCGCCCTGGAGGTCTGCCTGATGACAGGCCGCCCGTTTTCATCCTTCAAGACGGCCCCGGCAAAGCAAAGGGATTTCGAGATTGAAAAAATCGGCCTGACACGCCCGAGGGATATCCTTTACGAAAGGATTGACCGTAGGGTTGACGCGATGATTGAGGAGGGGCTTGTGGAAGAGGCCCGTTCTCTCCTTCCACTGCGTCATCTTCCTGCCCTCCAGACGGTAGGCTACAGGGAGTTGTTCAAATGGTTCGACTATCTGGAAGGCCGGGAGGACGAAGGCTTCAGCGAGGTCCCCGGGGGAATGTTCGTCACTCCTTCGGAATGGAAGGACGGGCCGGTAACCAGTCTGGAACGCGCTGCACAGCTTATCCGGCGCAACACCCGTCATTATGCCAAACGGCAGCTCTCCTGGTGGCGGCGCGACCACTCCATCCGCTGGATTGAGACTAAGACTGAATAGAAAAGGCGAGTTGAACTCGCCTTTTTTTAGTCTACTACTTCAACTCCGGTGATGTCCAGCAATATGAACTGAATGCTCCCCTGATAGAGAGTAAGTATGCCGGTGGCATCAATGGTCTTCCTGCCTTCAAGCACATCAGGGTCAATTTCGGTGTCACCAAACTTGGAATATCCACTGGTGCGAATCTGGATTTCAGTGGAACCCATCGTGAAATACTGGCTCACGGAGTATGCCGCTTTCTCAATTCCCGGGTAGGAAACCTCTCCGGTCTCAGGATTGACCACCCTCCTGTCCGCGACAGTACCATAGTTGTAGTCATTTGCATTTCCGATGTTCACTGAATCCCAGAGTCCTGAATGGAGGTATTCCTTCATCTTGGTCTCCGACATCGCCCAGGTTGTGATTCCCCAAGGCTGATCAGAAAGGAAAATCCTGTTCGATGACTCCTTGGTACTCTTGTTCGAATCGAGGTAAAGCAGGGCGAAAGCCTGGTTTGCATATCTCAAACCCTTGAGAGTCACAAGAGTTCCGAGATATTTACAATTGGAGAGGGTACCATTCTTTGAAGGGAGGTCTGCCTCGGTGATGACAGCCGGAGTGACAGGGTCGCCGTATTCTCCCCTGAAGATGTGTTCGTTGATGATGAACGAATTTTCGATATATGCGGTTTCATATTCGCCCGAAGGGTCACTGTACCCTATCTGAACCATTCCGTTACCGCCATAGTTACCGGACTTGTAACCATACATTCCCAGAGACAGGCCGTTGCAGTTGATATAGACGGTCTGACCGGGCAGATAGTCATTGTAGAGACCGTTCTTGCCGAGTTTGATTTCCATTCCGCCGGTACCGTCCTGAATGTAGAAACTCTTGTAGAAATTGCCCGGCTTGTCGGTTGTAGCAACCCTTCCGGCAATAATGATGTCCTTGTCGATTTCCCACGGCTTTCCCGTCTGGTACATCGCTGCAAGCTGAGCAATGGTGTGGGTAGCTTCCATCTCGACGGGAATCCAGGCTCCGGAAGGCTCCGGTTCCTTGTATTTCCCGGTGAACACAGGTCCGAACTCTTCGCACGCGGTAAGCGTCATCGCGGCAAGGGCGATAAATATATATAATGACTTCTTCATATCTTAGAACCTGAAATAAATATTCAACATATAGTTTATTCCGCTCATATAGAAATATTTAGGATCGAAGCGGTAGTATCTGTCAGCTCCTTTGCTGTCGATGAGGCGGGTCTGCTCATATCCTCCGGTCTTCACATTCCTGTTGTTCGTGATGTTCTTCAGCTCAAGGGAGAATCCGAAATTGTACTTCCTCTGGAAATACCAGGATTTGCCTGCACTGGCATTCAGAAGGAAGACAGGAGCGAACTTTTCCTGGGCGGCCATATACTCGACCTCAACAGGTGAAGCGACTCCGTCAGGGCCCGCAACTGCCATCTGAGTCCTGTAGAGAGGATTCATATCGAGGTAGGAATTGGCGTAGAACTGTCCGTTGATTTCGAAGAACCAGTAGGAATTGGTCCTGTAGTTGAGAGCCAGATGGGTTGCCAGCTGAGGAGTGCTCGGAACATAGTGCTTCTGCTGTTTCTCCACGACAGGATTTCCGTCCACGTCCACGTCGAACACCTTGGTGCCGTCCTCAAGGGTCACCCTCTTGTAGATCGGATGGCTCTTCCAGTAAGGGACCTCCTGGTTGTCGAAGATGACCTCGGAACTGTTGTCAATGGTCTGGGTCATACGAGGGTTTGAGGTATATATGTACTCACCCCAGCTTACCACAGCCGACAGGGAGAGACCCTGGAGAGGGAGAGGGATTTTCGCCCCTACCTCGATTCCGGCGTGCCTCTGGTCGATTCCGGTCATAGCGAAATTGGTGAAGGAATTCTGGGAATCGTCGTAGAAACTCATCATATCGGTCTGGTCCATAATCTTTGTCCAGAATCCGGTCACGCGGACGTTGTAGCCGTTGTTGCTGAACTGATAGGACAGGTCGGTGGATATGGTCTTCTGAGTGGTGAGATTCGGAGTGAGGGTGTTCCTCGTGCGCGGAGACACGAATGACTGGTTGAATGTCGGGGCATCATTGAAATATCCGGCATTCAGGGAGATTCTGTGCCCGCCCTTGAACACGTATGCAGCTCCGAGTTTCGCCCTGTAGGTGAAGAAGCGGGCCACATCGGACTTGCCCTTCGAAGTGATTACCTTCCCGTTGGAGTCGTAGGTGGTGAGGGTTTTGCCGTCAACCACGATTTCGTTGCCGTTGTCGTCAAGTCCGGCGAAAAGACCTTTTCTGACAAGACCTTCACGCCAGAAACTGTCGTAGCCGGCATTCAGGGCGATGTTTCCGGTAAATCCTCCGACAGTGAACTGTCCGTTTGCCCAAAGTCCTGCACGGCGGATGTGTGCAAAATAGTCGTAGCCGTAGATTTCACCGACGCCGACCTTCTGAGCCTTGCGGCCGTTCTGGAGCCAGTAATCGAGGTCATTCTGGATGAGAGCCTCGGAAGCGGCAAAATCCCTTTCGGCAAAGGAATCTATGTCAAGGTAATATTGACCTCCAAGCAAGTCCTTGACAATCTTGTAGTTCTCGGTCCTGTTCCACTTGAAGTCAACTCCTCCCGTGAGGGTGAAAAGGCTTCCCGTGCGCCACTTCACGTTGGCAGACAGGTTGATGTCGTTCTGGTCAACGCGTCTTTCCTCAAGGGCATATTTGGATCTTCCTCCTTCGCTGTTGTAGTTCACGTTGTAGAGACGGTCCCAGTCGAGATGCTGATATTTTGCATATTCGGAAGACCTGTTGGTCCACATTTCCTGCGCCCAGAGATACTTGCCCAGATTCTGGCGGTCATAGTCAGAGTCCTCCATATAGAAATAGCTCGGAAGATTGCGGTAGTAATCCGGTCTCGGGTCTGCTGCATCATACCAGTCGAGGGCACTGTAGCCGTTGAATCCAGTCCTGTAGAGGAAGGTTGCGGAAGCCTCCAGATCTTCGGTTGGAGTGGCAATGTACTTCATCACGAAAACAGGCTCAAATGTCCTGCGGACACGGGCATTGCGCACCTTGCCGTTCTGATAGCCCCAGTTGGAGTTGTACATATTGTCACCCATAAGGTCATATACCTCCTGCGTTGAAGCATTCTGCGCCCCTCTCTGCCCCGGAGCGGCGAAAGTGTAGGCCGTGATGCGGTGCACGTCGTCGATTTTCTTCTCCACTCCTGCATAGTAGGCGAAAGAACGGTAGTAAACTCCCTTGATCCAGTCGTTCCCGCCAAGACGGGCAGACACGTTGATTGCGTAGGAAAGTCCGTTGTCAAGTTCACCTGAAGCATAGTTGGCCATCAGACGGAGACGGTAGAGGGCACTGTTGGTCAGGACACTGAACCTCCATCCCGGACGGACGGCGGCAGGATTGGCCAGGATGTTGGTCACTCCGTTGTAACCGCCGACACCGCAGTCGGAAGACTCATTGCCGATGGTGGTTTCCTTGCTCCTGGTTGCCTCGTTCAGTCCGCTCCAGAGGGAATAAGGAGAATAGCCGGTCATCGCCTCGTTCATCTTTACTCCACTCAGATAGACATCCTGGGTTTCATTGTTGTAACCCCTGTTCTTGAAGCGGATGGCACTGAAGCCATATCCTGCCACATTGTTGTAGGGGTCATTCGAGCCGAAGAGAATGGCAGGATTGTCGGTATAGCCGGAATCGTCCATGTCAAACTCGATGAAACTTGAATCATCGACATCCTTCACGGTCTGCGTTGACACCATTGAGACGAAAATCAGGTCCTTCACAAAGCCGCCCTCAACGGTTACGTTGACATTCACATCATTAAATCCTTCAGCCTTGACCGTCATCTGGTAAATCCCGTTCTCAAGGCCTTCAAAAAGGAATTTTCCATCAGTGCCGGCATTTCCGGATGCAACCGTCTCCCCATTGAGGGACAAGGTCACGGCAGCACCCTGCACGGGCATCCTGCCGGAACGGTTCACGACGGTTCCCTTTACACCTCCGGTCTGTGCCAGAAGCGTGGCCGAACACAAAACAGTTGCAAAAGCAACAATCAGTTTTCTGAACATATCAATCTAATGTTAGTTTATTTGCTTACTACTATATAGGTAGGGAAATGGTCGCTGTAGCCTCCGATGAAGGAACCGTTTGAGAAGGTCCTGAAAGGATAGCCCTTGTACTGCCCCTTCTGCGTAACCATGAAAGGACGGCGGAACACCACCCCGTAATGCCCCTTCTTGTCTGCCGTGCGGATTTTAAGGCCACCTTCAGGAGCGTTGAGAAGGGTCTCGTTGATGAGGATCAGGTCATAGATGCTCCACTCTCCCTGGTAGGCAAGCGAGCCGAAGCCCTGCTTGTACATAGACAGGAACGGTGAATAGAAATCAGTCTTGCCGACTTCTTGAGGATTTTCCTTGCCGTGGTGGTAAACAGCCATACTGTCGTCCGTCGGGTTGTCGTTCATATCTCCCATAACGGCGATTTTGATTCCGGGATATTTCTCCATCATCCCGAGGGCGTGGTTGTAGATGATTTCTCCCCCTCGGCTGCGAAGGTCACCGCCCTTGCCTCCGATTCGGGACGGAAGATGGGCTACATAGAATGCAAAATGCTCTCCGTCAATCGTTCCGTGAACCATCAGGATGTCACGGGTGCGGAATTTTTTCTGCTGATCCCTGTTCATCGAGAACTCGATTGCACTGCCTTCGAAGGTGAAAGGAATCGACTCGCTGTCGATGTAGGTGAACTGCTCGGGCTTGTAGAGCAGGGCCACATCGACTCCACGGCGGTCAGGACCGTCATAGTGGACAATCTGGTAGTTCGCCTCCGAAATCTCCGGCTGGCTCACAAGGTCCTCCAGCACAAGACGGTTCTCGATTTCGCTCACTCCGAGAATGGTGTGGAAACGTCCGTTGGCATCGGCCATTGTCCGGATGACGGAAGCCATGTTGTGGAGCTTTTTGGCATACTTTGCCTCTGTCCACTTGTTCTTTCCCTCAGGGAGGAACTCTTCGTCGTTCTTCGCCGGGTCATTGTAGGTGTCAAAAAGGTTCTCGAGGTTGTAGAAACCTATGACATAGTTCCTTTTTCCTCCGTCTGCGGACGGCTGGGCTGACAGACCGGAGGCTGCCAGAAGAAGAATAAGGATGGATGAATATAGTTTAAGTTGTTTCATGTCAGGAATATTGATTATTTCCACAGATTATCGCTCGAGCTGAAGTAAGACTCGACCTGAGCAGCACGGTCAGCACCGATTTTTGAAGGAAGGTTCACGAAGAAATCCTCCCCGACCTTGGCCTCAAGTTCATCTATTGACATTGCCTTGCTCTGCCAGGAGCCGGAATAGGCCTCGTGAGGATAGTAGAAGGCGATGCCGGTGTAGCCTCCTGTCGAGGCGGTTATGCTGATTGTTCCGTTTTTCTTGTAACCCAGAAGTGCCTTGAAATACGCGGTCGGCACCTTCACGGCCTTGCCCTCATTGTCGTAGGCCACCTTTGTGCTGCCTTTGACAGTGCATCCGGTGCAGACATAGAGGGTGTCAAGTTGTCGTGCCCAGTCACGCAGTTTGCCTTCAAGATTAGCCCAGCCTTTCTGGTTCAGAGAGCCAAGCTGAGGGGTCATATTGGTTCCGTAGAAGGTGGTTTTGTTGGCATCCAGGCGCAACATATCGGCGGAAGGGAGCTGGTGTCCCCTGTCATAACCTCCCCTGAACGCCTTGTACAGAACAGGTTGGAGGTCTTTCGGAATCTTCGGGTCAAGTCCCCAGGCATCGGTGCGGGACCCGGTCCCGATTGTCCACGCATTGAGGGGATAGGCGACCCAGTGCGCCACAAGGGCGTCGGTGTCCCAAAGATAGGACCAGCTTCGGATTGTCTTTGATCCTATGGTCTGATCGTGAGTCAGAAAATACAGATTCTTGTTCTTGATTGCAGGCAGTTCCATCCATCCCGGAACAGGCTCGCTGACTATTTCAGTCACCGTTTCGGTGTTGCCGGAACCGCTTGAAGAATATGGCTGCTGCGTTACCGGGCAGACCGCACGTTTGATTCCGTTGTCAAGAACGATGTTGAGTTCCCTCACCTCGCTTGACAGATTCTCCCCATACGAAAGGAATATGTCACTTCTGTTGCCGTTCCCGCCCTGTTCGTCAAGTTCGGCCCAAGGCTCCGGATCTTCACCGAAAAACTCAAGATCTATGGTCCACTCCCCAGCCGCACAGACTTTTACCGGCTGAACACCCTTGCCGCCGCTCAAGTCCGAAATCTTTATGGATACGGAAACATCATCAGAAGCCTCCGTCCCGGTCTTCTCGCACGAAAACGCCAAAAGGAAAGGCAGAAAGAGAACCGAAAGCAACGGTTTTATTTTCATCTTGGAATACATATTCGATTGCAGATGTCTTTTCAGACACAAACGGGCTGCCCATCGGAGGCGGACAGCCCGTTAGATTTTCGGATATCAATAATTATTTTGCGATGCCTGTCAACTTGAGGTCATCGACACGGCTGGTTGTACCGCTTGCTGTACTTGTGAATTTTATGCAGAAATCTGCCATATATTCATCAGGAACATCGTAAGAAACAGAATACCAACCCGATCCAGCAGTGTTTTCAGGAATGATGTCATCACTCCAAGTTGTACCACCATCCTTACTTAACTGACATTTTAATGTCAGAGCTTTGTCTTTTCCTGAGCCTTTTCTATAATTGAACGCGAGTTTTACAGATTTGCAACCTGCCAACTTATTTTCAAAATCGAACAATATCTCAGCATCTGCTGCTGCGGAATAAGCATTGCCATTACCTGAAGTTCCCTCCAAATTACAAGTTTCTTTCGGACCGACACTCCAAGTAGTTGACGAAGGTGTAATAAAACTGCTGGACCATCCCGTAAAAGAAGCAAGCTTGGTATTTGATGCAGGCGTGCCGAAATCCTCACTATACAAAACCGTCTCAGAACCGCCCGCATTGGCCTTAGCCTGAGTGATTACAACAATGTAATCTTTTATTGAAATCTCTTCGGAAGTAGTGGAGACTTTGATGTTGGCAGTAACGGCATTCTCGGTGTCCTCATTGGCCGGGAAAGACACAGTGACAGTGCCCTCTCCTTTTCCAGTTGCATGAGAAACAGTGAATTTGGCATTGTCAGAAGTGACTGTCCAATCCACATTACCTGTCACATTGAATGTTGCAGATGTCTCGGAAGCAAGAACGGAGATGGATGTCCTTGATACTCCGAAAGACTTTACATCTTCTGCTCCTTTGCCGTTGAGAGTTACTATTTTGTTGTTCTTGTCAAATTCGAGAGTTCCCTTAAAATTTTTCAATTTACCGAGAATCAGGACCTTGTCTCCGACTGCAATCTGATCTTTAGAGGTAAAATCCTCTCCTCCTACAAATTTGCCGCTATAGACCATAAAACTTCCCTTCTGTCCCTCATCGGAAATGTAATATGTTACGCTCTTATATTTATCAAAATATTCATCAACTTTGGAGACTACACCATAAACATACACTTCAGCAGTTGTTTTGCCATCTTCCAATTCTGAGGCTACCTGATATGCCTTTGCAACATTGTACGGAGAAGCCTCTGTACCTTCTCCTGAAGGAGTTCCAGAAGGCGCTTCTTCCTCCTCTTCCTCCTCAAACTCGTCACCGGTAGTGAAATCAACAGCAGGCCCCGTTTTCTCAGACAAAGAGAGATCCACATCGTCAAGACGGTAAGAGCTCTTTTCAGTCGTTGTAAAGTACAGATACAATTCTGACGTATTTTCAGGAAGAGTGACAGTTGAAGAAATCTTGTCCCACTTGTTGTCAGATGCTGATCCGGCAGCAAAAGTCAAAGCAAGTTTAACCCATTTCTTTCCGTCATTGCTGATGTATGCGGAGAACTGGTTCTCATCAAAGATGCTTCCGCCTTCCGCAGCGTTATAAACACTCCTGATGGCACCGAAAGAAATTGTGTAATTCCTTTGTCCCTGCGGGAGAGAAATCTTCTCAACCTTAAAATATCCGTCAGTAGTGCCAAAGAAAATATTATTCATTCCGGAGCCTTTGTACAATGACAATTCACTGGACGAGTCAGCATATCCTGAACCACTCCTTACAGAAACTCCTGAAGATGCGTATGCAATGGTTGATATTCCGGTTCCTGTCTCATTTCTCCAGATTTCAGTTTGATCCAGATACTGCCAGTTGTTATTGACCTTTTCGGCTTTAGTCTTATCAAAATCATTATGATAGACTATATTGGCTCCCTGAGCACCTTTCTTACCCTTCTGGGTAATCGTCAGTGTCTTGTTCTTCAGACCGTTGGAGAATTTGATCTCCGCTGACCTGTCATATTCGTCATTGGCAGAAACTGCAATCTCAACCACCTGATTGCCCTTTGCAGTCTCAGGGCTGACGCTGAACCAGGCACCGCCTTCCGGAGCGTCGTAAGTGGCTTTCCACTCGCGTCCTGTCGTCACCTCCACGGTCTGGGTGGATTTCTCAGCACTAAATTCCAATTTCTCTGTACTGAGTGTAATGTCAAGAGAACCTGTCTGTTCCCCACCATTTTCCTTGTTACAGCCCACGAGCGCAGCTGCGGCTGCAAAAGCACACAAAAACAAATTTCTCAATTTCATAATAATAGGTAATTGATGTTATTTAATAATAAATATTTACTTGCCTGCACAAAACATCCTGCAAATATAAATAATATTCCACACAATTCAAGCCACCACCCTCATTTTAACATTCTTTTATCCCGAACTTCAACATATTACATTTTTCCCTATCTTCGTGTCCTTTTTAAAGGATATATACCTTTTGATAAAAACAGCAAATACCAATGGAGAATGAATATGCCTTGGCTCCGAAGGGTTGTAAACCGAGTGTCTGTGTCGAAACTTATAAATAAATATTGCTAACTTTGCCGCATTAAAAACCAAACCAATGAAAATCAATCAAGACAAGCACTCGGCATTCGTGCCGAATTTCCTACTCGGAACGGCCGGAGGAATCCAATATATCAAACTCAAGAAAGCAAGCCGCAATCCGCGCAAATCACAGGAAAAATGCCTCAGGGACATCCTTAATTACGGAAAGGACACGGTCTTTGGCAAGGAACACCGCTTCAGTTACATTCTTG
>CAMEBJ010000007.1 GCA_945912085.1 uncultured Bacteroidales bacterium
CTAAATGACCGATGAGAAAAGCAATATGTACCGGAAAGATTATTCATAGATGATGTTGGTTATTTTTTGACGATTCCTAAGCATTTGGGTGATAGGAGATATGAACCTGTCTATGTTTCCTGCTCCGAGGGTCACCAGGACTTCTATGTCCTCGTCTTTCAGGTAGTCCATCAACTGCTCTTTCCTGAGCAGGACCTTCTGAGGAGCGGTCACCTTGTCGAAGATTATTTCCGAGCTCACTCCCGGAATCGGCTCCTCCCTTGCAGGGTAGATGTCGAGGAGAATCAGTTTGTCCACCTTGCTCAGGGCCTGGGCGAACTCGTCTGCAAAATCCCTCGTCCTGGTGTAGAGGTGAGGCTGGAATATGGCCGTCAACTTTCTTCCCGGGAAAATGTCCCTGATCGAACGCACTGCAGCCTCTATTTCCTTCGGATGGTGGGCATAGTCGTCGATGTAGGAGCAGGCCGGGGTGTTGAATTGTATGTCGAATCTCCTCTTTACTCCCCGGAAGGAGGCCAGCGCAGTCCTGATACTCTGAGGATCAATTCCATACACGAGTGCCACCGCAGCGGCTGCCACACTGTTCTCCACATTGATGATGCCCGGCACTCCGCAACGGCATCCCTCAATCACCCCTGATGGGTGGTGCAGGTCAAAGGTGAAGTATCCGCATTCGTCGCAGTGGATGTTCTCTGCGTGGAAGTCGGCCAGGTTGTTGTCAAGTGAGTATTCCAGAATTTGGGCTCCAGTATCCTGTGGAGTGATGTCCAGACCGTATTTCTTTATGACGGTCCCGCTCACCTGCGAGGCGAATGCCTTGAAGGCCTCCTGCACGTGGGCCAGGTCGGAATATATGTCCAGATGGTCGGCGTCCATTGCCGTTATGACCGCAATCCGCGGGAAGAGCTGGAGGAAAGACCTGTCGAATTCGTCCGCCTCTGCGACAATCACCGGATTGTGGCTTGTCAGAAGGTTGGTGCCGTAATTCTTCGAGATTCCTCCAAGAAAGGCCGAACATCCCTCTGAACTTGATGTGAAGATATGCGCCAGGAGTGTGCTGGTCGTGGTTTTTCCGTGGGTGCCTGCAACAGCGAGACATTGCTGTCCCTTTGCTATTTCCCCAAGAATCTTCGATCTTTTGACCACCCTGTAGCCATTCTCCAGGACAAATCTCAATTCTCCCATATCTCCCGGAATTGCCGGAGTGTAAACCACGAGGGTGTTTTCCCTGTCTTTCGGAACATAGTCCGTGCAGTCCTCGTAATGCACGCGGATACCTTCCTCTTCAAGAGCCGCCGTCAGCTCGCTCGGCGTCTTGTCGTATCCCGAGACGTCGCAACCTCTGAACCGGTAATATCGCGCTATGGCGCTCATCCCGATTCCTCCTATTCCTATAAAATATATGTTCTTATATTCCATAATATATATGAGTGTCCGTAAATATGAAATATATCACAAAAGCTTGTATATTTCGTCTACAATTTCCTGTGCCGCGTCGGTCTTCGCGAGCCTGGCGATGTTCCTTTCCAGAGTCTCAGTCCTCTCGCTGTCCTTCGCCAGGGTGCACGCCTCTCCCATCAGAGTCTCACGCGCCTGTGCGTCAGTTACAATCATTCCCGCATCCTTGCGCACGAGGGCCATCGCGTTGTGCGTCTGGTGGTCTTCGGTCACGTTCGGTGACGGAACGAAGATGGATGCCTTGCCGGCTGCGCAGAGTTCAGAGACGGAACTTGCTCCGGAGCGTGTGACAACTACATCTGCAGCGGCGTATGCCAAATCCATCCTGCCGATGAAGTCAGTGTGACGGATGTTTTTGAGAACATCGCCGCCAAGTCCATCCTCAGCAGCCTTCTCCATAAAGGCATCCACTCCCGCCTTGTAGTATTTCCCGCATTGCCAGAGGATTTCCAGACCTTCGCCGCCCGGGCATCCCGCGCCTATCCATCCTTCGACGGAATCGTTCAGGGTTTTGCTCCCAAGACTTCCCCCGATGATGAGAATGTGCTTTTTCTGCGGGTCAAAGCCATAGTAATCAAAGGCTTCCTGTCTGGTTTCCTTAGTGGCCGGTCCTATTCCCTTCCGGATGGGGTTGCCCGTGAGAACAATCCTGTCGGCTGGGAAGAACCTCTCCATGCCCTCGTAGGCCACGCAGACGCATCCGGCTTTCTTGCCCAGAATCCTATTGGTCAGCCCGGCAAATCCGTTCTGCTCCTGAATCAGGGTAGGAATTCCCTTGCGGGATGCTTTCCAAAGCAGGGGAGCGCTGGCATAACCCCCGACTCCGACTGCGATGTCAGGCTTGAACTCATCAATGATCTTCCCGGCCTTCGAAATGCTTTTGAAAAGTTTGAACGGCAGGGCGAGATTGCTCAGTGTCAACTTTCTTTGCAGACCTGCCACCTGCAGGCCGATGATTCTGTAACCCGCCGCAGGGACCTTCTCCATTTCCATCCTGCCCTCTGCTCCCACAAAAAGGATTTCGGTCTGCGGATTGACCTCCCTCAATTTGTCGGCAATGGAGACGGCTGGGAAAATATGTCCTCCCGTGCCGCCTCCGCTGATTATGACTCTTAATGCCTTGTATTTTTCCATAGTCTTCTCAATAAATGCGGAATTTTGCCCTCAACTGTCGATGGATTCCAGGGTGTCCAGGTCATTCAGGCTTTCCTTTATTTCGTCCCGGACCATCAGTGGAGCTGCCTTTGCCGCTTCCATCTCCACCTTTTTCTTTGCCATCTTGCTGATTGACAGAATGATTCCGAAAGCCAGACAGAACATCAGGAAGGAACCCTTGCCTTCGCTGATCATCGGAAGCGTCTGCCCGGTGGACGGCAGAAGACCGACATTGATCATCATATGCACCACTGCCTGGAATGAAATCAGCAGGCAAAGTCCCCCGACTGAGGTCTTTGCGAAGACGTTGTCGCAGTTCCTCACTATGATTGACCCTCGTGCCAGGAGACTCAGGTAGAGAATCAGCAGCGGAATGGCCCCGAAGAGGATGCCGTACTCCTCGATGATGAAACTGAACATATAGTCGCTGAAAATCAGTGGGACGGTGTATTTGTAGGTGCTCCTCCCGGGTCCCTTGCCGAAGAATCCTCCTTCCTTGATTGCCATCATCGCTCCCTCGGTCTGGAGAAGTCCGTCCTTGGCTTTTTCATATTCTGCCGTGTTGGGGTTCATTTCCTTCAGGGTCTTCTTCTTGCTGCCGTTAAGCCATTCGTCAATCCTGCTCTCAACGGTTTCATATCTGCTGAGCAGTTCCCAGCCGGTTGCTTTGTAAACCCCGTAGCCGAGTATCAATGCTGCAAGTGCAGCCAGTCCGACCATGAAGAATTCCTTGAAGGGAACACCTCCGAGCAGTACCGTCATAACCATTACGATGGCGATGATTGCGGTGCTGGAAAAGCTTCCGTCTATTTCAAGTCCCATCACAATCAGGATCGGGGCGTAGATGTAGATGAGCCTTTGCACGAAAGGCTTCTTCAACCATTTGAAATTCTTGAATCCGGACAGTTTGTTCGCTATGGTGAAGGATTTCGTGGCATTGGCGTTTGACGCCCAGGAGAGGTACATCACCATCGCCACCTTGACCACTTCATACACGTTCAACTGGAGTCCGCCGACGGAAAGGGCCCTTGTGGCACCATTCCTCGTGTCCACGCCGATTTTCAGCACGAGCATCATAAGCAGCACGAAAGAGACCAAAAAACCCAGCTGCGAGAAGAAACGGAATATCCAGATTCTAGGGATGAAGTAGCAGACAAAGATGGCAGCCAATCCTATGCAGACCACCTTCATCTGTTCGGCGAATATGTCCAGTCGGGAAACATCTTCTTTTACGAGGGCTGAGGTGGAGGAGAAAACGGAAATGCAGGAGAACAGGATCAGCAGGATGGCAATCATCCATATTACCTTGTCCCCCTGGATGTTGTCAATCCAGGACCAGATTCCTTTTTTCTTTGTTCTTGCCGTGGCCATCGTCTTTGTTGATTTTTACAGATTGCGGACAGCCTCCTTGAACTTGCGTCCCCTGTCCTCGTAGTTCTTGAACAGGTCGAAACTTGCGCAGCAAGGCGAAAGAAGGACGACATCGCCTGCCTTGGCGAAACTGCTGGCCTTCTTCACAGCCTCCTCTGCCGAAAGCGCATCCGTAATGTTCTCCACAACACCTTCGAACGCCTCGTGGAACTTGTGGTTGTCAACACCCATGCAAACCATTGCCTTGACTTTCTCGCGGGCAAGTTCTATCAGCGGACTGTAATCGTTGCCCTTGTCCTTGCCCCCGACAATCCAGACCACTGGTCTTGTCTGGCATTCAAGGGCGTACCAGGCTGCATCCACGTTTGTTGCCTTCGAGTCGTTGATGTAGAGCACATCCCCGACACTCATAACCTTTTCAAGACGGTGTTCTACGGCCTGGAATGTTGACAGGCTTCTGCGGATGTTTTCGTTTTCGATGTTCATCACCTTGCCGGCAATCGCCGCGGCCATCGAGTTGTAAACATTGTGTTTGCCTCCCAGGGCAAGTTCCCTGATGAACATATCGCATTGGTCGTCCCCGACCCTGACAACCATCTTGTCGTCTTTCACGAAGGCTCCCTGTTCCACTTCCTTCTTCTGGGTGAAAGGCAGCATCTTGGCCTTCACCACTATCTTGTCCAGATGCCTGATGGTAATCTCATCGTCGGAGCAGAAGATGAAGCAGTCCTCCCTGTCCATATTCCGGGTAATCCTGAATTTAGCCCTGACATAGTTCTCCATATTGTGGTCGTACCTGTCGAGGTGATCGGGTGTTATGTTCGTCAGGACTGCAATGTCCGCCTTGAAATCGTACATGTTGTCAAGCTGGAAACTGCTCAGTTCCAGGACATATATGTCGTGTTTCTCCGTTGCGACCTGGAAGGCGTAGCTCTTGCCGATGTTTCCTCCGAGTCCGGCGTCAAGCCCGGCTTCCTTCAGCAGATGATATATCAGGGAAGTGGTGGTTGTCTTGCCGTTGCTTCCGGTGATGCAGATTTTCTTCGCGGTGTCGTACCTTCCCGCAAATTCTATTTCCGAAATAATGTGAATCCCCTTGTCCGCGATTTTCTGCACCAGCGGGGCAGTGGACGGTATGCCGGGGCTTTTTATGACCTCGTCGGCGTTGAGGATCAGCTCTTCCGAGTGTTTCCCGCTCTCGAAAGGGATGTCCCATTTCTCAAGAAGGGCTGTGTATTCAGGTGATATTTCCCCCTTGTCGGAGAGGAATACATCGAATCCTTTCACTTTTGCCAGAACGGCGGCGCCGCTTCCGCTTTCGCCTCCTCCAAGAACTACGATTCTTGACATATCAATATCTCCTTATCTTAATTTCAGCATCGCGATGGTAAAAACCGCGAGTATTATTCCTATTATCCAAAACCTTACCACAATCTTCGCCTCGGGCAGGGCCTTTTTCGGTGAAGTGAATATGGCGTCTATTCCCTCTTTCTGGAAGTGATGGTGCAGGGGAGTCATCTTGAACACCCGTCGTCCTACACCATATTTCCTTTTTGTAAACTTGAAATATGTCCTCTGCACAATCACAGAAAGGCTTTCGACGAAGAATACCCCGCAGAGAATAGGCAGCAGGAGTTCCTTGCGGATGAGAATCGCGCAGACTCCGATGATACCCCCGATTGCAAGCGACCCTGTGTCACCCATAAAAACCTGTGCCGGGAATGAGTTGTACCAGAGAAATCCGATGAGCGCTCCCACGAAGGCTGCCATAAAGACCGCTATTTCACCGCTTCCCGGAATGTACATAATGTTGAGGTAGTCCGAGTTGATGATGTTTCCGGACATCCAGGCGAAGATTCCCAGGACCACTCCCACTATTGCGGAGGTTCCGGTTGCCAGTCCGTCCATTCCGTCGGTGAGGTTCGTGCCGTTGGAACAGGCGGTGATGACCAGCACAATCATTATGACGTAGATGGCCCATTTGCCGTACCATCCCCACTTCCCCTTGAAAGGGGAGAGCCACTTGTAGTCAAATTCGTGGTTCTTTACGAAAGGGATAGTGGTCTTGGTGCTCTTGACTGCATCCACAGGAGCTCCGCTTGTTGCCTCTTCCACTCCTGCAGAGCTTTCTGCAACGACTGTCTGCCGGGCATTCTGAGTTTCCTCCCTCACGACCACCTTGTCGCTGAAGCAGACTGTCAGTCCGATTGCAAGTCCGAGAAGGACCTGACCGATGAGTTTGCTCTTTTCGCTCAATCCGGCCTTGTCGTGCTTGAAGGTCTTGATCCAGTCATCGGCAAATCCGAGTCCTCCGAGCCACACTGTGCTGACAATCAGGAGTATGGTGTAGATGTTCGTGAGGTCTGCAAAGAGAAGGACTCCGCAGAGGATGGCCGCGATGATGATGACTCCTCCCATCGTTGGAGTGCCTTTCTTCTGCATCTGCCCTTCAAGGCCCAGATCACGTATTTCCTCGCCAATCTGTCTTTTCTGGAGCCACCCGATGATTCTCTTTCCGGCAAACACCGAAAAGAGCATTGCGGCAATGCTCGCCATTATGGCTCTGAACGAAAGGTATGTCATCAGCCCCTGTCCGGGGATGTCAAAATCCTTGAGACTCTGAAACAAATGGTACAACATTCTCAAATCCTCCCCATCTGGTTGAACACTTCATTGACAATCTCCTTCTCATCGAAGTGTCTCTTCTCTTTTCCAATAATCTGATAAGTTTCGTGCCCTTTTCCGGCCAGAAGCACCGTCGCTCCCTCCCGGGCGGTCATCAGGGCTGCCCTTATTGCCTGCTCCCTGTCCTCGATGAAGATGGAACGGGCCCTTCCGCCTGCATCCATTCCTGCCTTTATATCCTCCATTATGTCACTTGTCCTTTCGGAACGGCTGTTGTCGGACGTGATGAAAATCCTGTCGGCATATTTCTGGGCGATTTCTCCCATTTCCGGCCTTTTGCTTCTGTCCCTGTCGCCTCCGCAGCCGAATAGGCAGACAAGTTCCCTGTCCGGAGCAATTCCCCTTAGGGTCTTGAGCACGTTCTCAAGCGCATCCGGGGTGTGGGCATAGTCAATTACCGCCGTGATGTCTTTCGGACCGTTGATGTTCTCGAGCCTGCCAGGTGCGGATGCCAGGGCGCTGATGGCTGTAAGGGCTTCTTCCTCAGGAGTCCCGAGAACCACTGCCGTGGTGTAAACTGCAAGGATGTTGTAGGCGTTGTGGACCCCGATCAGCCTTGTCCAGGTCTCGTGAGAGTCAATTCTGAGCATCATACCCTCGAATCCCTGTTCCATTATGCGGCAGGTGTGGTCGGCCATACTCCTGCAGGAATAGGTGACTTTCTGCGCCTTTGTGTTCTGAAGCATCACAAGACCGTTCTTGTCATCGATGTTGGTGATGGCGAAAGCATCCTCCGGCAGATTGTCGAAGAAGAGTTTCTTGCATCTGAGGTACTCGGCGAAGGTTTTGTGGTAGTCGAGGTGGTCGTGGGTCAGGTTGGAGAAGATTCCTGCCCTGAATTCAAGACCTGCAATCCTTTCCTGCTCCACTCCGATTGAACTGACTTCCATAAAGCAGTATGCACATCCCTCATCGACCATCTGTGCAAGGAGCGAGTTGATGGTAATCGGGTCGGAAGTGGTGTTGACTGCCTCGGTCATCTTCCCGCCCACATAGTTCGCTATGGTTGATAGAAGTCCGCAGCTATAGCCAAGCCTTGTGAACATCCTGTAGAGCAGCGTGACCGTTGTGGTCTTGCCGTTTGTCCCGGTGATTCCCACCAGGGTGAGTTTCCCGGATGGTCTGCCGTAGAAATTCGATGCAATGATTCCCAGGGCGTGGCGGGAACTCCCCACTCTGATGAAAGTGACTTCCGGATGTCCTTCCGACCATCTTCCTTCTTCCTGCGGGTTGTCATAGACGATTGCCGCAGCGCCGGCCTCAAGTGCCTTGCCGATGAAACTATGTCCATCCACGGCAAAGCCTTTGACGGCAATGAACATACATCCTGCCGACACCTTCCTGGAATCAGCAGCTATGCTGAGGATTTCCCTTCCGGAATCCCCCTTCACTGACAATGCTCCGCAGTTTTCTATTAGCTGTTCTATTCTCATTACTTCAGTCCTATTTTTACTGTCGTGCCCCTTTGGGCCTTGCTCCCTGCGGAAGGGGACTGGGATGCCACCTTCCCGGTTCCGCTGAAACTGCATTTATATCCGGCATTCTCAATCGCGTAGATGGCGTCCGAGAGACTGTAGCCTGTGACTGACGGAACGACTCCCGCGTCCCTTTCAGCCTGGACGGTTATTTCCCGATTGTCCATTGCCGGAATCTTTCCGCTTTCCGGAATGCTTTCTCCCCATTCGCTGTCAAGAGAGTAAATTTCGTCAACAATGTTCTTGTAGGCAGGAACGCTGAATGCACCGTAGAGGTTGTGCGGCCCTTTTGTGGAGTACATCACGAGAATGACCGTGTATTTCGGATTGTCGGCCGGGAAGAATCCGACAAAAGTTGCCTGATGCTGGCGGTTTTTGTCCTTGTCGATGTAAACGCTTTTGCCGTTTTCATTGAAAGGAATCCTGGCTGTGCCGGTCTTGCCTGCCACCTGACATTTTGCATCTTTGAGACCCTTTCCGGTTCCTTCCAGAACAACGGCCCTCAGTGCCGTGACGAGAGTGTCTGCCGTTTTACTCTTGCAGATTGAACCGTTGAGGATTTCCGTCCCGAATTTCTTCACGGCCTTTCCGTCTTTCTCAAAAGCCTCGACAAGGTATGGCTTCACCATCACCCCTCTGTTCGCCACTGCATTGTAGAATGTCGCGGTGTGAAGCGGAGTTATGGTGTTGGTGTAACCTATGGCTATTGACGGTAGGGTTGTCCCGCTCCAACTATCTTGTCCGGGTTCAACGATTTCAGGCCTTGCCATTCCTGAGATGTCGAAATCAAAGGCTTCCGTAAGTTTGTACTCGTACAATTTGTCGGTGAATTCCCTCGGATTCTCTTCGTAATACTTGCAGGCAAGTTCCCTGAATGCGTTGTTTGAGGAAATCTTGAATGCATCTATTACTGAAATGGTGCTCGAAGGCCATTTCAAGAGATACTCGTCCTCGAATTTCTTGCCTTTGTACTCCCATTTCCCCTTGTGAGTTTCGAGCATTGTCCTCAAGTTCACCTTTTTGTCTTCAAGGAGCGTCATCAGGGTGACAAGCTTGAACACCGAACCAGGGTCGCCCCTGCGTCCGATTGCATAGTTGTAGATTTCGGCTGGTTCCCCTTTCGAGTTTCTCTTCAGGTTCACCATTGCCCGGATTGCTCCGGTCTTCACTTCCATCACGATGGCACATCCTCCCTCGATGATGTCCCTCTCGAGAATCCTTGCCTTGAGTTCCCTCGTGACGGTCTCCTGAATGTCCACGTCAATGGTTGTACGGATGTCAAGCCCGTTGACCGGAGCCTTGTCATCCCTCGCGTGGTCCTTGACCTTTCCTCCCTTGTCGGCATTCCTGTGCCATTCGAAGCCGTCCTCCCCATGGAGAAGGTAGTTGTACCTGCCCTCAATTCCGATGTTCGTGCGCTCGAGTTCGGAGTTGTTTCGCACATATCCGATTGTTCTGCGTGCAAGTTCTCCGTAAGGATACTGCCTCGTGTCAATCTTTGTTACGATGAGTCCGCCCTTGTAGGACGGTTCGTTGAACAGCGGGAGGGTCTTCAGTTCCTGAAGAGTCTGGAAACCGACAGGCTTGCCTATGCTCAGGTAGGGTTTGTCGCTTGCCCTTTTGCTCGCGATTGCCCTATAGTACTCGTCCGCAGTCTTGTCCTTGAAGATTCGGGCAAGTCCCACGGAGAGTTTCCTGGCCTTCTCAAGCCATTCTGCCTCAAGTTTCTTCGCATTTTTCTGCCCCCGGAACCAGTCTCTGCGGACTGCACAGTCCATTGCAATCTGGTAGTTCGGGACAGAGACCGCAAGCAATCTCCCGTCGTGTGCCAGGATGGAACCTCGCTCAGGTTCAAGGACTTCTTTCTTCGGTTTCCGGATGACATTGTTCCGTATTTCGGGTGTCGGCTCGAAGCAAAAATGGATTCTGACCAGCCAGATGAGTATCATAGCGGCCAGGACAAGAAACAGAATATGTGTGAGCATCAGAATGATGCCCACCCTGTCCTCTTTGAGGGATTTGTTTTCGGTCTGTATTCCTGTCTTCTTCTCTTCCATTTCCTATTTCTTCCTTATGACCGCAGCAGGTTCTGTCGGAAGCGTCACATCAGATCCCATCTCCTTAAGCATATCGTGAACCTTGCCGATTCTGTCGAATGCGGCGAGTTCGCAACTTTTCTGCGCGTAGTAAATCCTGAGGGTCTCGATTTCCTTCCTGTTCTTCTCCACCTTGAGCATCGTCTGCTCGATCTTCAGGTTCACAAACAAGGTAGTCCAAACGATGAAAAGAAGATAGACAATGTGCAGGAACACCTTGTCCACCTTCAGCCTGAGCAGCAGCTCCCCACGGAGAACCGCCACCAGAATGTTTCGTATGGATTTCAATACTTTCATATCTTTTCCGCCACCCTCATTTTTGCGCTCCTTGCCCTTGTGTTTTCTGCAATCTCCTCCTCTCCGGGTGCTATTATCTTTTTGTTGACGGCTTTCAGGGTGTTGCCCGTATTTCCGTAAATGTCCCTCTGCTGCTTTCCTTCCACGTTCCCAGTCTTGATGAAGTTCTTCACCATCCTGTCCTCAAGGGAATGGTAGGTGATGACCACCAGCTTTCCTCCTGTCTTGAGCGAACGGGCCGCGCCTTCGAGAAACTTCTCCAGCGAGCGCATTTCCTGGTTCACCTCGATTCTCAGGGCCTGGTAGATTCTTGCCAATGCCTTGTGTGAGGCTGCAGCAGGAATTGCCGGCTCGATTGCCCTGCAAAGTTCTCCGGTAGTGCCAATTGGAGATGCCTGCCTGCTTTTGCAGATGAGCGAGGCAATCTTCCGGCTCTTCTCCACCTCTCCCCACATAAAGAGAATCCTCGCGAGATCCTCTTCCGTGTAACTGTTGACTATGTCAGCCGCAGTCATTTTGGCCTCCCTGTTCATCCTCATATCCAGAGGAGCGTCGTACCTGAACGAAAAACCGCGTTCCGGAGTGTCGAACTGGTGTGAGGAAACCCCCAGGTCCGCGATGATTCCGTCGAAAATCATTCCGTCATTCCCTTCCGGGTCATCTTCCGTCTGCGAAAGGTACTGCTCCAGGATGGCGTAATTGTGGATGAAGCGGAAGTTGTTGTGGATGACCTTCAGCCTCCTGTCTTCAATTGTCATATTCCTGATTGCATCCTCATCCCTGTCGAAAGCAATCAGCCTGCCTTTTTCGGAGAGCCTTGAAAGAATCTCCGAGGAATGTCCTCCGCCTCCGAAAGTGGCATCCGCGTAGATGCCGTCGACATTGCCGACCAATGCCGAAACGCTTTCTTTGAGCAATACCGGGATATGATATTCAGACATTTCGGGACCCTCCTTCTTAATCGGACAGCATCCCGGCCAGATTTACGAACTCCTCATCCGACAAACCACCGTTCTCAAACCTGTCTTTGGCCCAGATCTCGATTTTGTGGTCATTGCCGGCAAACACAACCTCTTTCCCCGCTCCGATTGCATCAAGCAGTTTCTTCGGGATGGAAATCCTGCCCAGCTTGCCGTCCGGCTCAACCAGGGCACGGTCACGCATATATGCTCTCCAGAAAAGGTCGTGCTCCTTCTTGAGAAAATTCAGACGTGATTTCAACTCCTCCGACTCCCTTGCCCACTCATCGTAGGTGTACATCTCAAGGCAGTCCGCATAGATGTCCTTCTTGACTACAAGTCTCATATCAGGTTCCCCGTTCTCAAGGCGCGCCCCGTCCGAGGCTATCAGAGCCTTGAACGCGGAGGGCAGCACGAGGCGTCCCTTGTCGTCAACCTTTGCGGTATATTCACCTATGAATTTTACTTTCGTCATTTCAGATCTTTGGGTAAAAATCACCAATGCCGCAAAAGTAAGAATAATTTTCCACTTTCTTCCACTTTTTTACTATTTTTTCCACAGAATTATAAACAATCCTTATATTTGAGGTCGGAATATATCGAAACGGGCGATATTCCATATATGATATAAGGTATATTAAATATTTGTAAATATATGAAAGACAGGTATATACTGGCCCTTGACCAGGGTACGAGCTCTTCTAGGGCAATCGTTTTCAATGCTTCGGGGGATATGGTTTCCCTCGCACAGAAGGAGTTTACTCAATATTTCCCCGGCCAGGGACTTGTGGAGCACGACCCCGAGGAAATCTGGTCTTCGCAATGCGCCGTGATGGAGGAGGCAGTGCTGAAGGCGTCTTTGAGCGGGGAGGACATCGCTGCAATCGGAATCACCAACCAGAGGGAGACCTGCATCGTCTGGGATGCCACCGACGGGAAGCCGGTCTGCAACGCGATTGTCTGGCAGGACCGCCGGACGGCTGATTTCTGCGAGGGACTGAAGGCTTCAGGGATGACTGAAATGATAAGGGAGAAAACAGGGCTTGTGCCGGATGCCTATTTCAGCGCGACTAAAATCAGATGGATTCTTCAGAATGTGCCCGGGGCTGCGGACAGGGCTGCCAGAGGTGATTTGAGGTTCGGGACCGTGGACAGCTGGCTGGTGTGGAAACTCACTGGAGGGAAGGTTCATGTGACGGATGTCAGCAATGCCTCGCGGACTATGCTGTTCAACATCAGGGAGATGAAGTGGGATGAGGACCTGCTGGAGATTTTCGGGATTCCTTTCTCAATGCTGCCCCAGGTCAGGTCTTCGAGCGAGGTTTACGGACACGCCGCCTGTGGGAGCATCCTTGACGGTGTCCCTGTGGCTGGAATTGCCGGGGACCAGCAGGCAGCCCTTCTGGGGCAGATGTGCACGGAGCCGGGCTCGATGAAATGTACTTACGGGACAGGATGCTTCCTGCTGATGAACTGTGGAACATCTCCGGTGATGTCTTCCTCAAACCTTCTGACCACGGTCGCCTGGAAGATTGGAAAGGAGGTCAACTATGCTGTGGAGGGGAGTGTCTTTGTGGCCGGTTCCCTTGTGCAGTGGCTCAGGGACGGCCTCGGAATAATCCGCTCCTCATCCGAGATAGAGGCCCTTGCACGCACTGTTCCTGACAACGGGGGTGTTTACTTCGTTCCTGCCCTGACGGGCCTTGGGGCACCGCACTGGGATTCTTTCGCCAGGGGTGCCATTTACGGAATAGGCAGGGGCACGACCGCCGCGCACATCGCCCGTGCAGCCCTTGAGGGAATTGCCTGCCAGACAATGGAGATAGTGGATGCAATGCGCAGGGATGTCTCTGTGGACATCAGACAACTGAAGGTCGATGGGGGAGCCTCCCGGAATGACCTGCTGATGCAGATTCAGGCTGACCTCACCGGAGTTGAGGTGGTGCGGCCCGTTGTTACGGAGACCACGGCATTTGGAGCAGCCTGCCTTGCCGCCCTCGCAGTGGGATTCTGGGACAGCCTTGACAGCATCCGTTCCCTCTGGAAATCCGGCAGGACATTCTCTCCTCAGGCCACTCCTGAGTCTGTCCGTCACGCCCGGGCCGCGTGGGCCGATGTCGTCAGAAGAACAATGCGGTAAGCTTTAGGGATTTTTTCAGGAGATTTGACTTAAGTTTCGCATGCGAAACTTGAGGATTTGATATTTTTGCAAAACTTGCGATATGATAGAATTAGTAATAAAAGGACGGCAGGATGCCGTCCTTTTATTACTTAAAGCAGGCCGTTGGAGCCGAGGACAATAAGCAATGCATATCCCAGAGCCAGACCGACGACACCCATAATGATGCCGACCTTCTCCATATCCGTCTGCTTGATCAGGCCGGTGGCGTGAGCAAGGGCATTTGGAGGGGTTGAGATCGGGAGAATCATTGCGAGTGATGAGCCGAAGGCAACGCCGATGAGGAGTGTTCCGACACCTCCCACAGGGTCAAGCGCAGCACCCATACTGCTTCCTGCAAGCGCAAGAATCGGCACGAGGAGGGCGGCAGTGGCGGTATGTGAGATGAAGTTTGCCATCAGATAGCAGAGCAGGCCGGAACCGATGACAACCATCGCCGGAGACCAGGATGCAAACGGAATTGCGCTGACCACAGCCTTTCCGAGGCCGGACTCCTGAAGGGCAACTCCGAGGGCGAAACCGCCGGCAACCATCCAAAGCACGCTCCAGTTGATTTCCTCAAGGTCTCTCTTGCTGATGATTCCGCAGATGCTGAATATTCCGACAGGAATCATAGCGACTGCATTCGCGTTCATCATCGTGTACTTGTCGGTCATCCATAGAAGGACGGTTACGGCAAAAGTCGCATACACCACAATCGACCTCCAGTCTTTCTTAGCCTCTCCCTCGATTGCAAGCACGATGGTTTTCTGCTTGAAAGGGAAGAGCCAGAGCAGAAGCACCCATGCAAAAAGCAGCAGGACGATGGCCAGAGGGAGCATAAAGCTGACCCACTCTCCGAATCCGATGTTGAGGTTCATTCCGGCAGGGTCGTTGAGGTATTTCAGAGCGATTGCGTTAGGAGGCGTTCCAATCGGGGTTGCAATACCACCGATGTTCGCTGCAATCGGAATTGAAAGTGCCAGGCCGATTTTGCCTTTTCCGTCGGCAGGGAGCGATCGGAGCACAGGGGCAAGGAAGGTGAGCATCATTGCAGCCGTTGCGGTGTTGCTCAGGAACATCGAGAACACGCCTGTCACCAGGATGAAGCCCAGAAGGACGAAGCGTGACTGGGTCCCGAAAGGCTTCAGGAGAACTTTCGCAAGGAAGGCATCAAGGCCTGTCTTTGTCGCTGCAATAGCGAGGATGAAACCTCCGATGAAAAGCATAATCGTAGGGTCGGCGAAACAGTGTAGGATGCTCTTGTATTTGACCATCTCCCCGAGGGTGTTACCCTCGCTGACATTCCTCATAAACCAGATGCTGCTGTCCGATGTCGATGCGAGCAGCAGTACCACGGCAAATACGGATGTGGTCCAGGAAGGCACCGCCTCAAGCACCCACATCAGGGTCGCGAAGGCGAAGATTGCCATAACCCTCTGCTGGATGACGGTCAGTCCCTCAATTCCGAAAGCGGATGTCGGCAGGAACCATAGGATGCAGAAAACAACTGCTACGACTGCCAGTTTGATTACTCTAGAGAAATGGATGTCCTTTCCCTTTCTCCTTTGCTCTTTTTTCCATTTGTGGTAGTCTTCCACAAGTTGGTAACCGATGAAATTGGTAAACATTTGATTATATTTTAATTGATATTTGCAAAAAAGGCCCGTTTCTTTTCAAAACAAGGCGCAAAGGTAATAAAAAATACTTATAATTTGCTTTATCTGGAAAAGGGGCCTAAATTTGCCGTCCCGATTTCGGAATATTAAATATTTCGAGATATTGAATATTTTGCAAAACTACAGAACCAACGGTCTGACATTATGAAAAAGGTATATATTAAATTCATCCGTCTTTTTGTGCTTTGCTTTGCGCTGACAGCGTTGAACTGTTCAGGCGGGAACCTGTCTCCTGATGGGGTGGGTGATGGCTCCGAAGAAAATCCTGGAGGCTCTGAAGACGGGAACAATGGGTCGGGGGATGAAGGCGGTAACAATGGCGGTGGAGAGGAAACCCCGCTGGAATATTTCTACAAGAGGGTTGACGTGGAACCTCTGGACTGGTCCGGTGACTATCTCATTGCATACGACAACGGGACTGAACTGATGCTTCTGGATTCGTGGAGTGACGATTCTGGAAAATCGACAAAAAGTTTCGGCATATCCGATTTCGATGCCGCGGGAGGCGGAATCCCGGCGGAGAAAGGCGATTCTTACAAGGCCGTCGTGACGAAGGACGGGGCTTCATATACCGTTAATATAAAAGGTATAGGTTATATAGGCCTGACAAGCAGCGGCAACGCCCTGCATTGTGCGCAGACCGTCAAATCCGGTGACGAGGCCTTCCTTTGGAAAATCAGCCTTGTCGATGCTTCCAAGGGAATATGCGACCTCAAATGTGTGAAGTATTCCAATCGGTCTCTCAGGTGGAACAGTTCGGCAAAGATATTCAGGTGCTACACATCCGGACAGCAGTCAGTGACTCTTCTGAAGAAAAACGGCTCGGGCAGCGGTTCCGGCGAAGGGGGGTCCGGCGGTTCCGGTGAAGGTGGTGATTCCGGCGAGGGAGGCAACGGTGGCGGAGATTCCGGTGAAGGTGGCGGAAATGCTGGTGGCGGCGATTCCGGTGACGGGGGAGAAGGCGGCAGCGGCGGGGAGACCGACCATCCATCTGGAATCAATCCGGAGGGGAATGTGAACGGATGGCTGGTGAACTGGGAGATGCCTCTTGCGGATGTCAATCTTGCTGCAAACGTGGCCTGGACAAAAAGTGTGAATGAATCCATCCAGGGCTGCGTGGCCTATGTCTGTGAGGACAAGTCCGCTGACAGACTGTATGTTACCCACACCTACACAGGGGCGGGCAGCAAGAGGGTGAGAAACTACACTATGCTCTACGACAAAAACAAGGTGTGTGCACTCTGGGAGGCCTATCCGATGCACAAATCTGCGTATCCTGACAACAATGTCGGGCGCTCCGGAAACTGGAAGACCGATCCTGCAATCCCTTCCTCATGGCAGTCCGCGGGGTGTACCAACAATTACCACAAGGGGCATCAGGTCGCCTCAAACGACAGACAGTACAACAAGTCAGCCAATCAGCAGACCTTCTATCTGACCAATCAGTCTCCGCAGTGGCAGACACGATTCAATGACGGTGTGTGGAATCAGCTTGAACTTGCCATCAATAAAGGGGCCCCGACAGGCAGGGACACCCTTTACGTGGCAACCGGCCCTCTGTTTGAGAAGAACCAGACCACGACGGATGACGGAGGCAAAACCGTTCCTCTCCCGTCAGGCTTCTGGAAATGTGTGATGAAATGCTCGTTCAACGCCTCCGGAGCCATTGTCTCCGCCCAGGGAATAGGATATATCTTTGAGAACAGGGCCTACACGGACACGAAATACTCATCCTGCTCAACTACAATAGACGAGGTTGAGAAACGCTGCGGGTTCAACCTTTTTGCAAACATTCCGGAGGCCATCCAGAGCAAGGCTGAGTCGCAGACGGTCCAGGTTTTCTGATATACAGGCGGTTCGGCTTGTCTGATTGTCTGAGGATTCCTTCCCGGAGCAGGGTTGTCGTCTGATTGTCTGAAGGAACCCTCCCGGAGCAGTGTTGTCGTCTGACTGTTGCGGGATTATTGCCGCCCCATTCTGAAATGCCAGAGCACTATTCCTACGCACACTGAGACATTCAGGGAATGTTTGGTTCCGAACTGAGGA
>CAMEBJ010000008.1 GCA_945912085.1 uncultured Bacteroidales bacterium
GTCGGAGCATATTTCCGGGCGTAGTGCAAACAGGGGGGCCTGCATTCAGGCCTGCCGTTCACGCTATGATCTTTTGGATGCATCGGGACGGGTTCTGGTGCGTGACAAGGCTCTGCTTTCCCTGAAGGATCTGAATCTTCTGAAGAGGATTCCCGAGATGGCGGAAGCAGGGGTCACTTCATTCAAAATCGAGGGAAGGCTGAAGAATGAATCATATGTGAGGAACATTGTGTCGGCATATTCGGAGGCCCTGGACTCTTTCATTGCCGGCTCTGCTCCGAGCTCCTGGCGCAGGGCCTCTTTCGGCAAAGTCTCCCGGAATTTCACGCCGTCTCCCCAAAAGACTTTCAACAGGGGTTACACCGAACTTTTCTTTGATGGAAGGAAGGGGTCCTGGTCCTCGATGGATGCTGCAAAATCGATGGGAGAGGAGATAGGTACGGTGACAATGCTCAGCAGGAGGAAGGATTCCTTCAGGGTTGTCGCCTCCTCAGGCAGGGAGGGACTGACATTGAACAATGGCGACGGTCTGTCCTTTGTCAGCCGTGGCGGGGATGTGCTCGGTGTGCGTGCCGATGTGTGCTCAGGTCTGGAAGTCAGGTGCAAGCCCACTGAGGAACTCTTTGAGGGGGCTCGTCTTTACCGTAATTATGACAGGGCATTTGAAAAGATTCTTGAAGCCCAGACCCCGACAAGACTGCTTTCCGTGGATGTCAGTGTGGAAATCTCAGGGGATGTCCTGAGGGTGAAGGCTGTCAGTGAGGATGGCAGGGAGGCTGTCAGGGAAGTCTCTGCGGGAGAGCCTGCAGAGAATGTCTCAAGGATGAGAAGCCTTTTTGAAGCACAGCTCTCAAAGGTCACCGGAAACTATGCTTTCCGTTGTACAGGTCTGCCTGAGGGCAGTCTGCCTTTCCTCCCGGTCTCTGCAATCAATGAAATCAGGCGCAACCTCGGGACGGAGCTGGACGGAATGCCTTTACGTGCCTTGAAGATGTATGTTGCACCGTCATCTCCGGCCCTGCCGGCCTTGTCTTCTCTGAAACCCTTCCGGAAGGACGATTCAGACTACAGAGCCAATGTCTCCAATTCCCTTGCAAGGAAGGTTTATGCCTTGGCCGGTGCGGACTCAGTGGAGCAGGCCTACGAACTTACCCACCGCAAGGGTGCAGAGTTGATGCGCACAAAGTACTGTGTCAGAAACGAACTAGGGCTCTGTCCGAGACAGAACCCGGTCTCCGTTCCTGATGCTGCCGGATGTCCTGCCCCTCCTGCCGTTCTTGCGAAAAACGGCAGAAGAGCCAATGAAACATCGAATCTCAGACAGAATGCAGAGGATCTTTTCCTGATGAACAACGGCCGTCGCCTCACCCTCCATTTCGACTGCTCCCGCTGCGAGATGACCGTCACTTCCTAAAGTCCGAATGCCTTGCGCACATCGTCAACTGCATCAAGCAATTCCCATCCGAAGAACTGGACGAGTTCCTGCGATTTCTTTCCGTGGCGTATGACTGTCACAAAATCCTTGTAAGGCTTGCGTCCCACGTGACCGTAGGATGCCGTCGGCTCGTAAATAGGTTTTTTGAGCTGGAACTTCTCGATGATCTTTGCCGGCCTCAAGTCGAAAATCTCACTGATTTTTTCTGCGATAAGGCCATCGTCAAACTTCGAAGTGCCGTAGCTGTTTACGAATATGCTCACAGGTCGTGCAACACCGATGGCGTAGGAAACCTGGACGAGAATTTCGTCAGCCACCCCTGCGGCCACAAGGTTCTTTGCAATGTACCTCGCAGCGTAGGCCGCCGAACGGTCAACCTTCGAAGGATCCTTGCCGGAGAAGGCTCCGCCTCCGTGAGCTCCCTTGCCTCCGTAAGTGTCCACGATGATTTTCCTTCCGGTCAGTCCCGTGTCCCCGTGAGGTCCTCCGATGACGAATTTTCCGGTAGGGTTCACGTGAAGGATGTAGTCGCCCTTGAAAAGGGCTGCAGTCTGAGGCGCAAGTCCCTCAATCATCTTCGGGATGAGAATCTCCTCAACGTCCTTTCTGATTTTCGCCTGCATACAGGCATCCACGCGGTCCTGTCCGTACTGTTCCACCGCATCTTCGTAACTGATTCTTCCGAGTTCCTCCACCACGAAATTGTCGTGCTGGGTCGAGATGACAATTGTGTGGATTCTGACAGGTTTGTTGGTGTCTCCGTCGTACTCGACAGTGAACTGTGATTTTGAATCAGGACGCAGGTAAGGCATCAGCTGCGGAGTTTTCTTGCGGATCTCCGAAAGCGTGACAAGGGCAGTGTGGGCAAGGGCGAGCGGAAGAGGCATATATTCCTCAGTGTCCCGGCACGCATAGCCGAACATCATACCCTGGTCGCCGGCTCCCTGCTCAAGCGGGTCCACCGTCACGACTCCCCTGTTTATGTCCGCGCTCTGCTCGTGCAGTGCGGAGAGGACTCCACAGGAATTGCCATCGAACATGTACTCGGCCTTGTTGTAGCCGATTTTGTTGATTACTCTTCTGGCTGTGGACTGAATGTCCACGTATGCATCTTCCGAACGGACCTCGCCGCCGACAACCACAAGCCCGGTGCTGCAGAATGTCTCGCAAGCTACCTTGGCCTCCGGATCCTGGCGGAGAAATTCATCAAGAATGGCATCTGAAATCTGGTCTGAGACCTTGTCGGGATGTCCCTCGGACACCGACTCTGAAGTAAACAAATAGTTCATTTTAGCATTTTTTAGATGTGGTTGCAATCAGGCAAATCCTTCCACATATATTTTCGGCCGCAAAGTAAGCACAAATCCGAGAAATTTCCTACATTTGCGGGATATTTTGAAAGAATTATAGATTTTTAAATATTTCGATTATGCAACAACACATTGACACCTACGATTTTTCAGGAAAGAAGGCCATTGTAAGGGTTGACTTCAATGTTCCTCTCAACGAGAAATTTGAGATTACAGACGACACCCGCATCAGGGCTGCCATCCCGACCCTCAAGAAAGTCCTTGAGAAAGGCGGAGCACTCATCATTATGTCTCACCTCGGCCGTCCGAAAGGCGTGACTGAGAAATTCTCTCTCAAGCACATCATCGGCCGTGTCGAGGAACTTCTCGGTACTCCTGTCAAATTCGCTGACGACTGCCAGAAGGCAGACGCCCAGGTTGCTGAACTCAAGCCAGGCGAGGTGCTTCTCCTTGAAAACCTGCGTTTCTACGCTGAGGAGGAAGGCAAGCCGAGAGGACTTGCAGAGGATGCCACCGATGAGCAGAAGAAAGCTGCAAAGGCTGCTGTGAAGGAAAGCCAGAAGGCATTCGTGGCAAAACTTGCTTCCTATGCTGACTGCTACATCAACGATGCATTCGGAACAGCTCACCGTGCACATGCTTCCACAGCCCTCATCGCCAAATATTTCCCGAACGACAAGATGTTCGGCTATGTGATGGAAGGCGAGATCAAGGCCATCGACCGTGTCCTCAAGACTCCTGAGCACCCTGTGACCGCAATCATCGGCGGAGCAAAGGTTTCTTCAAAGATCGGCATCATCGAGCATCTCTTCGATGTTGTTGACAATATGATCATCGGAGGAGGAATGGTTTACACCTTCATCAAGGCCCAGGGCGGAAAGATTGGAAAATCCCTCTGCGAGAACGACCAGATGGATCTTGCCCTCAATATCCTCAAAAAAGCCGAGGAGAAAGGCGTGAAACTTTACCTCTCAAAGGAGGTTGTGATTGCCGATGCGTTCTCGAATGACGCAAACACAAGAATCTGCCCTAACACTGAGATTCCTGACGAGTGGGAAGGCGTTGATGCAGCTCCTAGCACCCTCGCAACCTGGGAGGAAGTGATTATGAAGTCGAAGACCATCCTCTGGAACGGTCCTGTAGGCGTGTTCGAGATTCCTGCATTTGCAAAAGGAACCAACAAGGTTGCCGAGATGCTTGCTAAGGCAACCGAGAACGGAGCATTCACCCTCGTGGGCGGTGGAGACTCAGTTGCAGCCGTTACTCAGATGGGCTTTGCGAAGAAGGTTAGCTATGTTTCAACAGGTGGCGGTGCAATGCTCGAGTACCTTGAGGGCATCGAACTTCCGGGAATTGCTGCAATCAGGGAGTAATCCAGAGTGTATTGTAGACAATTGTTCCAACCGGCAGACTTTCCCATATTTTTCCGGTCAAACTCATCGCTTTTTATATCATCGGCTCTGGTTTCAGGGCCGATTTTTTCATATTCCTTACCACATTAATGCTCCTTCTGAGTTCCAAATGAGCCTTCCATCGCAGTGGCTCTCACTGTTGCTAGCTCCCTTTTGGTGGCATTCAATGATTTCACAGGAAAGAAGAAAAAGGCAAAGAAGTACAAGAGCGCTGAAAGAACTGGGAGATCCTCCCAAGGCCTTCAGAAGAAACTCAGGGAGTCGAGTCCAAGATTATGACCAAGGGACTCGGACAGGTTACCCTTGTTATCGGAGGGAAATAATCAAGTCCGAGGTAATTACTCTCGTTATCGGAGAGAAAGAATCAATTTCTCTTGATGATTGAGTACCTGACACCGAGTCTCTCCAACTCATTGATGAATTCGGCGGAGATATTGATCTGGAATTTCTTAGACAGAAATTCCAGATTGTATTTTGTAACGGGGTCATAGACGAACATCGAGAGCGGAATCTTCCCTCCTTTGCTGTTCTTGCCAATGACTCCGATGAGCTCCTTTCTGAAGTTTTCGTTCAGCTGGGGTGTACGGATGTTCAGCGCGAAACTTTTTACCATAGATTCCGACACATTCCCGAGCATAGAGACTTTCTTGATTCTGAAAGCCTTGGGAGGATCTCCCAGTTCCTTGCGCTCCTGCTCGTTCCTCGGGAACATCTCCTCAATCTTTCCTTCGATGAACACCGCAGTGTTCTGAACAAGCAGGGACCTGAATGTCTCGAGTTCCTTTCCAACCAGTCTCTTCTCGTAACTGCCGCTGAAATCCTCGATTACGACCTTCATGAACTGTTTCCCCTTATTGGAAGTACCGTGCTCCACGAGAGTGATGAATCCTCCGACATTGACCGTTGCGGTAGTCTTTTCGCTCTCGCATCTGGCGATGATTTGAGGAAGCTCGTTGAGTTTTGCAGTTGTGAAATTCTCAATCTCGAAAGAGAACTTGTCGAGAGGATGGGCTGAAAGGTACATCCCGACCAGGTCCTTTTCCCTGTGGAGCATACCCAGGTCGTCCACCGGAATTTCTTCCTGCCTGATTTGCGGCAGTGCCGGTCTGACAGGCTTGATTTCATCCATCCCTCCGAACAGTGAGACGCTGGCATCCAGGGTGTCCTTGCGGTAGAGGTCCGCATATTTCAGAAGTGAGTCAATGAAAGGTTCTCCGGTTGTGACACTCGGGAGGTTGTAGCCCATTCTCGGCATTCCGAAACTGTCGAATGCACCGCTGTAGAGCAATGCCTCGAAACTTTTCCTGTTCACCACCCCGGCCATCCTTTCCGCAAAGTCAAATATGTCCTTGAAGTTTCCGTTGCTTTCCCTTTCCTTGATGATGGCACTTACTACATTGTCTCCGAAACCCTTGATTCCGCCAAGCCCGAAGCGGATGTTCCCTTCCCTGTTCACGGAGAAATGCGCGTCACTCTCGTTTATGTCCGGATTGAGCACCTTGATTCCCGCTTTCTTGCAGTCATCCATAATGCTCTTGATCTCCTCCTGGTTCGAGAGATTCTTTGAAAGGTTGGCCGCCTGGAATTCGGAAGGGTAGTGCGCCTTGAGCCAGCCGGTCTGGTAACTCACCCAGGCATAGCAGGTCGCGTGCGACTTGTTGAAGGCATACTGTGCGAACTTCCTCCAGTCCTCCCAGATTTTGTTCAGAATCTCCTGAGGATGACCGTGCTCCTGACCCCCTTTCATAAACTTGTCCTTCAGGGACTCCAGCACGTCTAACTGCTTCTTACCCATTGCTTTACGCAATTTGTCCGCCTCGCCTTTGGTGAATCCGGCAAGTTTTTGTGACAGAAGCATCACCTGTTCCTGATAGACGGTAACCCCGTAGGTGTCCTCCAGATACTCTTCCATCTCCGGAAGGTCATATTCAATCTTCTCCGTACCCTGCTTGCGGGCCACAAACGACGGAATATAGTCCAGAGGTCCCGGACGGTAGAGGGCATTCATCGCGATAAGGTCCTCGAACCTTGTCGGCTGGAGCTTCTGAAGCCAGGATTTCATTCCCTCGGACTCGAACTGGAACACGCTCTTGGTGTCCCCGCGACTGTAAAGCTCGTAGGTCTGCGGGTCGTCAATCGGAATCTTTTCGATGTCAATCTCCACCCCGAATCTCTTGCGGACCAGCTCCAGACATTCCTTGATGATGGAAAGCGTCCTCAGTCCGAGGAAGTCCATCTTGAGCATACCCACCTCTTCGATGTAGTGCCCGTCGTACTGTGAAGTCCACACATCCTGTCCGGTAGCCTTGTCCGTTGCCAGGGTAATCGGTATGTAGTCCGTCAGATTACCCCTTCCGATAATCATCGCACAGGCGTGCACACCCACCTGGCGGACACAACCCTCCAGCTTGACGGCATATTTCAGAACTTCCCTGACCAGTTCAGTACCTTCTTCTGCTTCCTTTTTCAGGTCAGCGAGATATTTCACGCAGTTGGAAAGTTTGGGCTTGATTTCCTTTTTGACTTTTTCCTTCGTAACAGTCCCGTCTTCCTGTACCTTCTCCTCTTCAATCTCGACCTCGAAAGGCTTGTCCGGCACCATCTTGGTCAGCCTGTTGGACTCCTCGATGGAGAGCCTGCTGACCCTCGCCACGTCCTTGATGGCACTTTTCGCCGCCATCGTTCCGAATGTAATGACGTGGGAGATATGGTCCTTTCCGTAGGTATCCTCGATGTACTTGAACGCCCCGTACCGCCCCTCATCGTCAAAGTCGATGTCGATATCCGGCATCGAGATTCGGTCCGGATTCAGGAAACGCTCGAACAGGAGCTTGTACTTGATCGGGTCGAGATTGGTGATTTTCAGGCAGTAAGCCACTACGGAGCCCGCCGCCGAACCCCTGCCCGGTCCCACGGATGTTCCGACAGCCCTTGCCGCGGCGATGAAGTCCTGTACAATCAGGAAGTAGTCCGGGAAACCCATCCTCGAGATGGTCTTCAGCTCGAAACTGATTCTCTCCTCCTGCTCTGCCGTCAGAGTATCCCCGTAGCGCATCCTTGCGCCCTCGTAGCACAGATGGCAGAGGTAGGCCACGGACCAGGTGAATTCCTCGCCTCTGCTGTTGCCTTCCTTGTCGCATCTGCCCTCGTCAATGATATCCTTGTATTTTTCGAGATACTTCTCCTTCTCGGCAAGGAATGCCGGGTCAATCTCGAATTTCGGAAGCACGTGCCCCCTGTCAATCTTGTAGCTCTCGATTTTCTCGACAACCTCGATGGTGTTGCTCAGCACCTCCGGATGGTCCGGGAACAGGGCAGCCATCTCCTCCTCGCTCTTGAGATACTCCTGCTGGGTGTAGTGCAGCCTGTCCTGCTCATCGATGTATTTGTTGGTGGTCAGACAGATGAGCCGGTCGTGAGCCGGTCCGTCCTCCTTGTTGACAAAGTGCACGTCATTGGTTGCCACGACCTTGGTCCCCGTCTTCTCCGCCAGGGAGAAAATCGCCTCGTTGACCGTCTTCTGCATCTCGTACAAATCGAGCGACAGTCCCGGCACCTCGGTCTTGTGCAACTGCACCTCCAGGTAGTAATCATCCCCGAAGACCCGCTTGTGCCACATAATCGCCTTCTCGGCCCCCTCAAGGTCCCCCGCCACAATTGCCCTCGGAATCTCTCCCGCCACGCAGGCAGAGCAGCAGATCAGGTTGGAAGCATATTTCTCAATCACCTTGTGCGAAACCCTCGGACGGTAGTACTGCCCCTCAATGTGCCCTGTCGAGACAATCTTCATCAGATTCTTGTAACCCTCATAATTCTTCGCCAGAAGAATCAGATGGAAGTAGCCCGAATGTTCCTTGTCCTTGAGCTTGTGGTCGTAATGCTTCGTGACATACACCTCGCATCCCACAATTGGCTTCACGTCCGGAAAGTCCTTCGCAGACTTGAAGAACTCCTTCACACCGTACATATTTCCGTGGTCGGTAATCGCAACAGCCGGCATCCCGAGTTCCGATGCCCTCTTGAAGAGCCCTTTCGTCGATGAAAGACCGTCCAGAATGGAATATTGGGTGTGAACGTGAAGGTGAGCAAACGCCATAGTTAAAAAGGTATATGAAATATTGAAAAACGGGAGGACAAAGGTATATAAAAAACTCCCCCGTTCAAAACAAAAAACGGGTGGAAAACCAATGTTTCCCACCCGGCATTTTCAGGATGATTTTCCTCCTTTCCCAGGAATCGTCCATTCAGGGATTTAAGCCTCCTCAGGCTCGAACATATCCTTTCCGACTCCACAGATAGGACAGGTCCAATCTGCAGGAAGATCCTCAAATGCTGTTCCCGGAGCGATACCGCTGTCAGGATCGCCTACAGCAGGGTCGTAAACGTACCCGCAAGGCTGACATACATACTTTGCCATAGCTTTCTTAGTTTTAATTTTTACAAAAATATGGAATTTACCGCCATAATGCAAGAGATATGAGAAAGATATTCCAAATCTGAAAAATTCTCTGTGAGAATCAGAATTTGATTTCAATGTCAAAGTTCAGAAATAAATATTGTGAAAATTTCTAACGAAAAATTTGGCGATTAATTTTAAATTACTACCTTTGTATCGGACATAAGAATTTTTTCGTGTCTATTTGTTAAGTTCGTTTTATATACGATGGCGGTCTCTTGGGGAGGAGACCGCCATCATTTTTTTGCATCCCATATATTTTTACATTCAATATAATTGACTTTTGCAACCTGCTCCTATCTTTTCTATCCCGCATCCCGTCTTGTTTCCCGGAAGTCTCATCTTGCTCTCGGGTGACTCATTCGGCACAACGGATGCCACTACAAATGCTTATAGGCACGATACCTGTGTCGAATGAATTTCACGGGAGGTGATTCCTGTTATTCTCAGCAAAACTGGTAATGAAAGGGATGGTCAAGTCGCTAGTCTGTCTACAATGAGATTCCCGGTTAAGCCGGGAATTACGGGGTGGATCGACTGCCGTCGGCTGTTCGCTGTCAAACGTCCGCTGGACTATTTTGCTATTTCGCTTGCGTCCGTTCCGACTGCCGTCGGCTGTTCGCTGTCAAACGTCCGCTGGACGATTTGACTTATCGCTCACGTCCGTTCCGACTGCCGTCGGCTGCGCGCTGCAAAAAGTCCGCTGGACTATTTTGCTATTTCGCTTGCGACCAAATAAATCGTTGGGGAGAGGAGGCGATTTCGAAATGGAGTTTGGCGATGCCCATATCCATTCGGGTGTAGCCGACGAGGGAGAATCCCTTCTTGATTCGGACTTCCGGTAGCCCTTCTTTGCGGATTCCCAGATATTCGATGTAGAACTTCTGCTGATTTACTGCCGTTGGGGCAAGCAGGGCCGCTTCCACACCACGGTTGAACCAGTCAGGAGTTTCTGCTCCGGCGTTGCTTACCTCGCTGATGGACTTACGCTTGTGATCACATCCCTCACTCTCTCCGTAGCCGAGGGCGATGTAGCATGCAATCTTTTCCCCCTTCGCCAGTTCGTATGTGCCGGGAACCTTGCTGTAACTGACCCCTGCCCAACAGGTGTTCAGTCCGATTTGCTGTGCAAGCAGAACCAGCTGCTCACCGTAGTAGCCTACCTTTTCATCCAGGTCATCTGCCTTCTTTCCGGCCATTACCAGATAGTTTGTCACTCCACTGAACTTTCCGTAGGCCATAGGACCGCTGAATGCCTTGGGCTCATTGACAACCAACTGGACGTGCAACCCGCTTTCACGGTTGACCAACTCCACCTTATCCTGCACAATCTTCAGGACTTCTTCCGACAGTGGTTCTTCACGATATCTCCTGACCGAGTGCCGTGCCTGTATTGCTTCAATCAATGTCATCATATTCCGTAAATATTTTTAATATACCCGTTGTTCTGCACCGTACAAAAATACTTAGAAATTCATAACTTTGTCAAGGAATATGCAATATATGTAAATATGCTTGGAAAGGTACTGGATTTCCTATATGACTTGAGCCTGAACAATGACAGGGAATGGTTCAATGCCAACAAGGAAAGATATGTGGAGGCAAACAACATCTTCAACAGTTTTGCTTCCTCCCTTGCGGGAAGGCTTACTGCAATCGATCCGCAGATCGGCCCCCTTCAGTTGAAGGATATGACCTACAGAATTTACCGCGATGTGCGCTTCTCAAAATACAAGCAGCCCTACAAGACCCATTTCGGGGCCTTCATCTGCAGGGACGGGAAGAAGTCGCCCTACAGCGGTTACTATTTCCAGGTGGGAGTCGAGGGACAGGGCAATTTTGAGGGAGCGAACCTTCTGGCAACTGGGGATTACTGCATCGACCCAAGGGCACTGAGGGTACTGCGTGAGGATATCGCTATGGGAGAAGGGGAGTTCGGCCGTCTGGTACGAGGCTGTGATTCCCGTTTTGAAATGGATTTCGAAGGCTGCCTGAAAAAGATTCCGGCAGGTTTTCCGGCCGATTGCCCCGATGCCGACTATCTGAGGCTGAAAAGATACTGTGTCTGCTACAATGCTCCTGATGAATTTATGACCTCCGAAGACCTGATGGAGAAGACTGTGGAACTTTTCCGGACGACAACCCCTCTGCTGCACTACATCAACCGCGGAATAGAGTATTCCCTTGAACAGCAGCAGGATGACATTATTCTTTCGTTCTGAAGATGTGCTTCTGATGAGGAGTCGTGAATGTGATGCAGACATATTAGGGAATCCCTGATGGCATCAGAATGCGAATCTAAAGCCCAGGGAGAGATTAAAGTCAAAAGGACGTGCCTTGTAAACATTGTCAATTGGGCTGTCGTTGTTGAAATGCCAGACGGCTCCCGGCTCGAGATACAGCCCGATGTGTTTCGAGAAAAGGTATTCCGCTCCGAAATTCACTCCAGCTGACCATTGAATTTCCTTTTCCGAGATTGCCGATGACTCCGGGGCTGCCGAGGTGTTGTTGTAGAAATATTCGGTTCTGACCCTTCCTCCGACGCATTTCTCCAGCATACCTCCTGCCGTGGCATAGACCGTGAAGCCTTTCCCGCTCCAGATGTCACAGGCAAGGTTCAACGGGATTCCCAGATAATGAAGCTCCTGACGCGAGTGTGTGAAATAATTCTCGCTGCCGCTGGTAGTCCTTGAGTACAGCCCGCTCCAGTACAGCCCGCTCTCAAGCCCCCATCTTCCTGCGAAATTCCATTTGACGGAAACCCCGACCTTGATTGGCTGGAAATATTTCGTGTCTGTGCTGACCTCCCTTGTTCTGTTGAACATCATAATGTCGGCCTGGGGATTCACTCCGAATGCATTGACCATTCCCGTTGCAGCAGTTGTCCCGGCATATCCGTCCAGATGGCTGTTCCCCCCGTTCCCACCGGAGACTACCGCCCCGATCCTCACATTGCCTCTGCTGGAGCGTCCAGCTTTCACACCATCATCCACAATCTCTTTCCACGCATCCTCCACAGTCTCATCCCGCTCATCCCCAGCCGGTTTTTCCCGCTCATCCCCCACAGTCTCATCCCCAGTACTTTCCTCTATCTCTTTCCCCGGATTCCCCTTCTCCTCTCCCGCCAGGTTCTCTTCTGTTGATTTTTCATTAAAAATCACCTCTTCGGTCTCTTCACTCACTCCCTCCTCTGCGGTCACTTCAGTCATCTTCCTCTCACCAAACCGGAAATCCCTTCCTGGCACCTCCCCAGACACCTCTCCAAACACCTCCAAAGGCATTGCCTTCGTACTTTCCCCGCTGTGAGCCTCCTCTTTGTCATCCCCCTCAGTGATTACCTGAGCAATTGTCCCTCCGTAAGATTCCCTCAAGAGGGAAACATCGCTTCCGTCAACCTGTCCGCTTCCAAAGCCGAAAAACAGGACAGCGGCAACGATGGCAGCCGCCGCGGCAACGCCCCCGGCCCATCCTAAAACTCTCCACACAGGCCTGCGTCTTTGCGCGACACCCATCTCAGAGCTGACCGCCTCCCACAATCCTTCCGGGGCCGGCTGTTGCCAGTCCTCCAACTTGTCCCTGAACTCTTTTGTCCAATCCTTCTCCATCAAGTATGCTGTGATTTCAAAAAACGGCCAGATAAGCAGCCGTCAATGACTCGTCCTGTACTCCTTTATGCGCTGCGCGAGCATTGTCTTTGCCCTGTGCAATTGCGATGATGCCGAATTTTCCTTAATTCCCAGAGTCTGCGCAATTTCCCTGTGGCTCTTCCCTTCAAAAACAAAAAGGTTGAAAACCGTCCTGTAACCGACAGGCAGCGAACGGATCATCTCCTGAACGACCTCGGGCGGAATCCCCTCCAGGCTCATATCCCCCTCGTCCTCCACATCCGGAAGACTGTCAGCAAAACTCAGAAACCCCATTTTTGCGGAATCCCTCAGATGCTTCAGGGCTGTGTTCACGACAATCCTGGTCATCCAGGCCCTGAGAGAACCCTTGCCTCTGTATTGAAAAGACCCTATGGAGGAGAAAATCCTGATGAAACTCTCCTGCATTATGTCCTTGACATCCTCGTTCGTATCAATATAGCGCGAACAGACAGCAGTAAGAAGCCCTGCATATTCATCATACAGGGCTTTCATAGCCGTGCCATCCCGGTTGCATATCCTTTCAAGCAGTTTCTGTTCCGCCGATTCCGTCATTATTCCTGTTCAGTCCGTGTCTTGTAGTCGAACTGTGCAGTTTTCGTGCCGCTGAACGAATTCCACTTCAGGGTCAGCTTCACTGTTTCTCCTTTGGTGTCAGGAAGTCCCGTGAGCCTGAAAGCCACGATGCCGGTTCCTTCCCTTCCACAGACATCACCGAAGGCATTGTGTCTGAATTCAACTTCGTATGGATTATCCGGATTGCCTCCGGTCAGCAGGTTGACCTCGTGTTTCACGTTTCCGGCCCCCCAGCGTGTTAAGAAATTGAGGGTAATGTAGCCGTCCTCCACGACAGTCATCCAGTTTTTCATAATCTCCACCGGGTCATTGCCGTATTTCTTGTCATTCTCTTCGTCGAGCCAAGGCTTAGGGGTTTTTGTGAGGATGCTATCCATCCAGTTGATTTTCACTGCCTTCGCAAACTTGTCCCTGTCTGCTCCCTCAGGCATGTCCGTCTCTGAGAAATTCACGAAAGCCCTCACTTCCTTTCCATCGAAAGGCACTTTTGTCTCTCCGACAGGCAACAGGGCTGTCTCGTCGTTCAGCTGAAGGAAGAACGAAGTCTCATCGACCGGTTTGACCGTAACGATTGCATTCGGATACATAAGGCTGTAGTCCGGAGCGTCATTCTTGCTGCATGAAATGAGTGACGGCAAAATCACTGCGGCCGCCAACGCGCTGATAATCATATTCTTTTTCATATTCACAATATTTAATATTTCGTAATATAAATTTCTCTCCTTCGGATATATACCTCCTTCGGAGGCTGTTTCCATATATATAAATCCACGAAATATGAAATCCTGCGTGCCTGTGCAAAAAAAAAATGGGGATGAATGTCAGAATCACCCCCATTTCAGTTTTGTTAAAGAACCTTATTTGCTCTTTGCAGCTTTCTTCTTAAGTATTGCGTTGGTTACATCGTACATAATCGGGGTTCCGATGAAGATGGAAGCGTAAGTTCCGATTACGATACCAAGGATGAGAGCCACTGCAAGACCCCTGATTACCTCACCTCCGAAGATTGCGATTGCAAGCATAACCACGAGGGTGGTTACAGAGGTGTTCAATGTACGTGAGAGGGTGCTGTTGAGAGCCGCATTGATGTTGGTTTTGAGTTCTGCTTTCGGATGCAGACCCCTGTATTCACGGATACGGTCGAAAATCACCACGTTGTCGTTGATTGCGTAACCGATGATTGTCAGGATGGCCGCGATGAAGGTCTGGTCCACGTCGAGGGTGAACGGAAGTATTCCTGAGAAGAATGAGAAGAATCCGATCACGATGATTGCTGTGTGTGCAAGTGAAGTCACACCGCCAAGTCCCCAGGTCCAGTTCTTGAACCTTACGGCAATGTAGGCGAAGATGACAATCAGGGCGATGAACACGGCAATGATTGCATCCCTCTTTATGTCGTTTGCAATTGTAGGGCCGACCTTGTCGGAACTGATGATTCCGTTAGGGTTGTCGAGGGTAGAACGGAACTGGTCAATTGAGATGTCCTCCACGAAGAATGCCTTGAGGGCATTGTAGAGAACTTCTTCAACCTCTGCGTCAACGTCTGTTGACTCCTCGTTCACCTTGTAGGTGGTTGTAATCTTCATTTGGCTGTCGCCACCGAACTGCTTCACCTCAGTTGCAGTGTTCTCAACGTTGTTCTGTGCTGCTGCTGCATCGAAAGCGGTTGTGACTGCGCTCCTGATTTCCTCTGCCTGAACATTCTGGTCGAATCTCACGACGAAAGTACGTCCTCCGGTAAAGTCAACACCATAGGTGAAGCCTTTGAATGAGATTGACAGGATGGAAGCAATGATGAGGGCACCTGAAATGATGTAGGTGATTTTCCTCTTGCCCAGGAAGTCAACCTTGGTGTTCTGCAGGAAGTTCCTCGTAAACCTGTTGTCGAAGGTGATGTTCCTGCCTTTGGCAACACGGTCGTCGAAGATGATTCTTGTGATGAAGATTGATGTCAGCACTGAAGTGATGATACCGATGATCAGGGTCGTTGCGAATCCCTGTACAGGACCTGAACCGAAGATGAACAGAACGACACCTGTGAGGGCTGTGGTAATCTGACCGTCGATGATTGCTGAATATGCATTGGCATATCCGTCAGTGATGGCTTTGCTCAGACCCTTGCCGGCACGGAGTTCCTCCTTGATTCTTTCGTAGATGATCACATTCGCATCCACTGCCATACCGAGTGTAAGGACGAGACCTGCGATACCCGGAAGGGTGAGGACTGCTCCGAATGAAACGAGGGTTCCGAACAGGAAGAGCACGTTGCAGAGGAGAGCCACGTCGGCGATGAGACCGGCACCCTTGTAGAAGAATACCATATAGACGAGGACGAGGATGAATGCGATGATGAACGAAATCATACCCGCCTGGATGGACTTGGCACCGAGTGAAGGACCTACAACCTGCTCCTGGATGATCTTGGCAGGTGCAGGAAGCTTACCGGACTTGAGCACGTTGGTAAGGTCGGTTGCCTCCTCCACTGTGAAGTTTCCTGAAATCTGTGAGCTTCCGCCGGTAATCTCGCCGTTGACGGT